>CAKZKA010000289.1 GCA_937120965.1 uncultured Chloroflexota bacterium | reverse complement strand
GGGGAAACCGGGTTTCCCCACCTGCGGTGAGCCTGTCGAACCGCGCCCCTGCCTGTGGCGGTGCTAGCCGCTCCCACCAGCGGTTGGGACATGGGGAAACCGGGTTTCCCCACCTGCGGTGAGCCTGTCGAACCGCGCCCCTGCCTGTGGGGGTGCTAGCCGCTCCCACCAGCGGTTGGGGGATGGGGAAACCGGGTTTCCCCATCCCCTGCCCAGCGAAGGAGGGGGAAGAAACGGGGTTCCCCACGCCCCCGGTAGGCAGACGCCTCCCTCGGCGGGGAGGGTTCGAAAGGTGGGAAATACCAGCAAACGTCAGGTTACAGGCTGATCAGCCCCATCAAATATTATGTCGGGTAATCCCCACCTTGATCTCGCTGGCCTCGCCGGGGCGGCCCAGGATACCGACGGAACCGCCGCGCTGGCATGGGGGCTCGAACAGCTCTTCCGCGTAGCCGGCGCCGAGCCGGCTGAAGCGCTGCGTTGCGCGGCGCTGCCGCGCTGGTTCGACATCGAGGTGCTCCACAGCCTCTGCGAGCCATCGCTGGCGCCAGAGCGCCTGTTTGAACAGGCGCGCAACCTAAGCTTTGTGCGCGATCTTGGCGATGGCCGCCTGGCCTACGCCGATCAGGTGCGCCAGATGCTCCTCGCCGATTGGCGCCGTGACCGCCCTGATGACCTCGAGGCGCTCCACTGGCGCCTCTACCACCACTTCGCGCAGCGCGCTGTGCCCGCCGATGCCGCAAGCGGGGCTATGCCACTCCTGCCGGAGAGCACCGCCCTCAGCGCGGCGCCCCTTACCGTCCAGGCTGACCTGGTGCGGCGCGAGGCACTCTACCACCTGCTGCACGTTGATCCTGAGCGGGGCCTGGATGAACTCCGCGCCACTTTTGCGTATTTTGAAGCCATTCACCGCCTGGCCGAACTGGAGCGGCTGGCGCAGATGGCCGGCGCGGCCGTCGCCGATGCGGTGCTGGGATCGCGCCAGCGGCGCTGGGCGCAGTACCTGCGCGCCCGCGCCCTGCTGGCCGCGCGCCGCCTCGACGAGGCTATCGCCCACCTGGAGGCGCTCCGCGCCTACGAGGATCTGGAGCCGGATCTGGCTGCCCAGGTAGGGCAGAGCCTGGGAGAAGCCTGCCTGGAACTGGGTCGCTACGCGCCGGCGATTGCGGCGCTCCGCCCGAGCCTGGCCCTCGCTGCCCGCATCGGCGAGCAACCGGCACTGGCCCGCACGATGCTGCTCCTCGGCGATGCCTACTACGGGCTTGGCGCCGACGCCTGGCACGTGCCGGAGCCCTCGCCCCACCTGGCCCTGCGTGTCGGCTCCACCCTCTGGATCGGTCTGCTGTCACTGCCGTTTCTGGTCGCCGCGCTGGCCCTGGGGCCAGGCAACCGGCTCCTACCGCGCCCCGCGTACTGCGCCCATCATCAGAACTGGCTGTCCATCCGCCTGATCAACACCGCGCGCTTCTGGTACACCCAGGCCCGCGATACCTTTCGCTATCTCGAAGACGCCCGCAGCGTTGTGAACGCCGAACAACGTCTCGCCGATACGCTGCTGCGCTACGGCTACCACAACGAGGCGCGCGCTACCATCGAAGAGTTGCTGCAACAACCGGTCGCGCGCGACCCCTACCTCCGCGCCACGTTGCACCAGGCTCTGGCGGAGTGTTCCCTTGCGGCGAACAACGCCGACGCTGCCCGGGCCTCCCTCGCCGCGATCCTGGTCTTCTTTCGCGATCTCGGCGATGTGCAGCGCGAGGCGCGCGTGCTTAGCGCCTGTGGCCACGCAGCACGCCTGACCGGCGACGTTGCCGGCGCGCTCGGATACTTCTCCGCTGGCCTGGAGCGCGCCCGCGCGCTGCCCGACCCGCAGCCCCGCGAGCGCATCCTGCGCCTGCTCCGATCCTGGCGCTCCGACCCCGGCGCCGATGCCGAGACCCGGCGCGCCCTCGACCGGCTGCTCGCCGCGGAGCCAGAGAAACGCTACACGACCCACGGGCTGGCCCGCTATGTGGGGTTGCTGCCGGTCACCGCAGTGCTGACTCTGCCCCTGCTGGTCCTGCTGATTGCCGCGGTCGCTCCGGTTCAACAGATCATGCCACATTCCGAGGGGTTGATCGCCCTCGGGACTTACTTCCATCCCTGGCGCGCACTCGGTGTTGTCGCCACCTTGCTGCCCATTACCCTGGCGGTATACGCCGCGGTCGCCGCTGCGGTGCTCTACTGGCTGCCGCTTACCCGCATCGAGCGCACCCTCTCAGATATGATCGTCATCCGCCCTGGCGCGATTGCCCGCTACGATGCGTGGGGCGCCCTGCGCATCGAGCTTCCCTGGAGCGCGGTGCGCCGCTGGCTGACCTTCGACTGCCGGTTGTGGGATCGCCCGCTGGGCCTGATCTCACGCTCAGCGCTGGAGTCGGCGCCCGACCGCGCCCTGCCAATTGAAGGCGGCGCCAGTTGGTACACCGAGGTTCAGCAGGAAATCGATCGCCACCTTGAAAGGGCCCACGCGCCACCGAACCCGCCTGTCGAGCGCCAGGAACTCGGCCCCAATCTGTTGCGTAGTCTCTCCGGCCTTTCAGCCGGCATGGGGCTGGTGTTGCTCCTCCTCGTGGCCTGTCTGAATAATGGCTGGTTGCCCCTTGGCGCCGGGGTTCCACTGCCGATCGTCGCAGCAGGATGGTTCCTCGCCCTGAGCGGCGCGCTGATCCTGGCGCCACTGGGCCTGTGGATTGCTGGCAGATCGCTACACCTGCCCCCGTCGCTCCAGGTGAGCCGCCGCTGGCCGTGGGTAGTCGTGGGCATAGGTGGCGCAAGTATCTTACTGGCGCTTGCTGGTGGTCAGTGGTTGATCCGGGTCGAGGCTCTCACCTACACCCTGGTGGTGTGGGGCGCCTACCTGCTGGCCGAGGCCCTGGCGGCGCTGATGCGCCCGGGTCAACTCCTCCCGCGCCTCGGCGCGATTGTTGTCGCCGTGGGCCTGGCCCTGGCCCTGGTGGCAGCGCCCGCGCTGAACCACTTCCGCTGGCTGGAGCGCTCCATCGCCCACCGCCAGGCGCTCAACGGCGTCGAAGCTGCCGCCCACTTCTGCGCCACCACACCCGGCGCCGCCGAACTCGCGACGATGGGCGAGCGCGCCTATCTGTTTCAGGGCGACTGCGCGGCGCGCCTCGGCGACTGGTCAACGGCGGCCCGCGCCTATGCCGGGGCTACGCAGGCTGCCCCTGAAGGTTCCAGCCGTCAGGCGCTGGCCTTCTACAACCTCGGGGTCGCCACTGGCTACCTCGGCGCTGCCGGCACCCTCGACCGGTCCATCGACGCCTATGAACAGATTTGCGCCGCTCTCACCTGGAGCGATCCGATCTGCGCCCAACTGCAAGCGGTTGGCCCGCCCCGGCTGCGGCGTTAGGTCATAGTGGGAGGGTGGGGGAAGGCTTTCAAAGGGTATTACGAGACCATCGCGTTCACGGCATGCCACGATCATGGCGCTCGTGCTCGCATGGCTGCTGAACGCGGAGCGCACAACGCCGCAATGAAAACAGGGGTATCTTTGGGAGGACTTCGCCCTCCCAGACCCTTTCCACAGGCAGTGGGATGAGGAGTACCCTATGCCAGCCACAATCGCCGTGATCCACGGACCGAACCTAAACATGCTCGGCCGGCGCGAGCCGTCCATTTACGGTCACACCACCCTTGCCGAGATTGACGCCGCCCTCAGCGCCCGGGCAGACAGCGCCGGCCTGCGCCTGGTCAGCGTGCAGTCGAACCACGAGGGCGTATTGATCGACTTCTTGCAGAACGAAGGATGGAACGCCGCGGGGATCATTATCAATCCAGGGGCGCTGACCCACTACGGCCTGGCCTTGCGCGACGCCCTGGCCGCCCTCAGCGCGCCGATCATCGAGGTGCATCTCTCCAACGTCTACCGGCGCGAGCCGTTCCGCCACACCTCGGTCGTCGCCCCGGTCGCCACGGGCCAGATCGCCGGCCTCGGCTGGCGCGGCTATCTGCTGGCGCTCGAATGGCTGATCGCTGAGCTAGATGCCAGTAGCCCTTAGCAGTAACTTCTGAGGTGAAAATACGGGGAAACCGGGTTTCCCCATCCCCCTGCCTGTCGGGGCGGTAAGCCCTCCCCGCCGGGAGGGTTTGGGAGGGCGCAGCCCTCCCAGGAACCAACCCGCCCGCGGGGAGGGTTGGGGAGGGCGCAGCCCTTCAACGGGTTGCACCTGCTCTGGAATGGGCTTCCCGGGACACGGGGGGGAAATGGGCCAACGAATGGGAAACGAATAAACGAATGCGCAAGGTGT
>CAKZKA010000288.1 GCA_937120965.1 uncultured Chloroflexota bacterium | reverse complement strand
GGGGTCGCGACTGGGACGAAGTCGTAACAAGGTATCCGTAGCGGAAGCTGCGGATGGATCACCTCCTTTCTAGGGAGCCAGCCCCCTTCGAGGGGCGGCAGCGCGGGCACGAACCCCCGCGTGACCACACTCGTCTGTGAAGGCGCCTTGCCCGAGTGGCAAGAATTGTTCTTGGGAGGGCTACGCCCTCCCACATCTTTTCCGCCGGCGGGTTGTTTCCCGAGAGCGCTGCGCCCTCCCAGATCCTCTCTGCAGGTAGGGGGGAAGGGGAAACGGGGTTTCCCCTTTTCACATAAACGAAGGGGTAGGGAGAAACCTGGTTTCTCCCTACCCCTTCGTTTGTAAGCGGCTGTCTCAAATCATCGTTTGGAGACCTGGCGGCGGGGAGGGTTCAGAGCGTTCCGCCCCCTCGTCTCGCTGCGCGATTGATGCGACTTATACCATTTTTAGATTTTGGATTGTGGATTGCCACGCTGGGCAGCACAACGCCTAAAACCGCCTCAAACAATGCGGCATCATCAACGGTAATTGGTATTACGAACGCATCTGCTGCTGGAGCATGCGATTGGCCGCCAGCACCAGCGCCTCCACCCGCTCGACTTCGACGCCCTCGAGCTTGAGCATGCGGTTGTACAACTGGATGGCCTGGGCGTATTCCTGGCGGCGCATCAGCATGTCGCCAAGCATGTAGTAGGCATCCAGATCCTTCTGGTCGAGGCCGATGATCTGGTGCAGTTCAGCGATGGCGTTTTCGTAGTCGCGCTGCTGGGCGAAGATGCGGGCGATCTGTTTTTTCTCGCGAATGGCCTCATCGCGGCGCGAAGCCAGGGTGTACATCAGCGCCAGCCACTGGCGCGCATCCACGTCGTTGGGCGCGATCTGCACGATGCGGTCGTACATCTGGCGGGCTTTGTCGTGGTCGTTGAGCATCCAGTAGACGTGGGCGGCCTCTTGCAGCGAGGCGACCGCGTCTTTCAATTGCCCGGCTTTGCGTTGCAGTTCGGCGGTGCGCACCAGGCCCTCCAACCCTTTGTCGAGGTAGCCGCGGCGCAGTTGCATGCGGGCCAGACGGCTGCTCACTGCGATGTGGTTGGGCGCAAGCTTCAGGGCGTACTCGAGCATCTCGATGGCCCGGTCAAGTTGCTGCCGCTGCTCATAATGGGTGGCCAGTTCGTCGAGCTGGGCCAGCGCCTCGGCGAGGTTGCCCTGACGAAAGTAAATGTCGGCGAGTTTGGTGTAGATCGCCCGATCGTAAGGCAAGAGTTGTTTCGCTTCGAGCAAAGCCCGTTCGGCGCCTTCCAGATCGTCACTGGCGGCATAGGCCTCGGCCATGCGCCGCACCAGGTCGCCCCGGCTCAACGGCGCCGCGAAGGGGTGCTTCGAGGTGACACTGGATGTGCCCGGCCCCGCCGCGGCCTGGGCGCGCCGCAGGTGCTCCAGGGCCTCCTCGGCCTGGCCCAGAGCGATGCAGCTATCGGCGGCCGCCTGGTTCACCAGCACCGGCGAGAGGAGCGGATCCACGCTGTCGCTCAGCATAGCCGCGGCCTGCTCCAGCTCGAGCAGGGCCGCGGTGTGCTGGCTCGCGTGCTGCTGGATGATCGCCAGCAGGTAGTGCAGGATCGGCGCATCCACCAGGAGCATCACGCTGCGATACTCGGCCTGCACCGGACTGTGCTCCTGAGGCTGCTGCTTGAGCAGATCCAGCAGCGTGGCCAGCGAGTCCCACACCGCATCGGGCTGGTCGCCCATCAGCGCCAGGGTGAGATTGAGGCGCGCTACGGCCACCGGGTCGTTGGGCCGCCCGAGTTCAAGCGCTTTGCGGAACTCTGTCAGCGCTGCCTCGTAGCGTTCGAGTTTGAGCAGGGTGAGGCCATACTGGGTGTGCACCTGGGGGTCGCGCGGGGCAAGCTGGATGAGGCGGCGATACTCCTCCAGGGCCTTGTTGGTCTGCCCCAGACGCACGTAGGTGTTTGCCAGGAGGATCGACTGCGCTACTGCTTCGTCGACCCGTCCCGCGCTGCGCAGCAACTCGGCGAGACGGGCGCGCGCGTTGATCGTGTCGGGCGAGAGTTCGATGAAGCGGAAGTAGACATCAATCGCCTTTTCCGGCTCACCGCGGACGCGGAAGGTGTCGATCAACAACTGGTACTTGGCCAGGGCCTCTTCGGGTCGCCTCTCGCGCTCGTAGATCTCGCCCATACGCAGGTGAATGGGCAGATAGTCAATATCGAGGCGAATCACTTCCATACAGGCGTCCAGGGCAGCGTCGAGCAACCCCTGATCGAGGTACTTGCTGCTCAGCTCAACCCAGCCTTTCGCTTCATCCGAGAGGCCGGTGGTGTCCAGAGGTGTGGCCGGGGCAAAGCTCGGCGCCACCTCGGGCAGGCTCTCCAGCAACAACAGGGGTTCGGGGCGAGGTTCCGGGGCAGGAGCGACCTGATCCTCCGTGGTTACGGAGTGATGATCGCGGAGAAAATCGGTAATGGGGCGAATCTTGCCCCAACTCTCTGCCAGGGGCGGCTCTGCAGCCGCGGGCGCCTCGGGCTCGGCGGGTGAGGTGAGCACACCGGTGCCCATCTCGCGGAGCTTGGCGAACATATTGCGATCGGCCAGTTCCTTGGAGCGCTGCTTGAACTCTACGGCTCGCTCGCGCCCCCAGCGCTTGCTCTCCAGGAAACCAGCGAGGGCGCCGTAGAGGGACGCGGCGCGGGCGATGTCGCCGATCTCCTCGAAGGTTGTCGCCGCGTACTCGTACATCTGGATGAGATCCTCGGCCTCGGCCTTGCCGATCGACTCCAGATCCACCAGACTGATGGTTTGCTCGAATTCCTGGGCGGCCTGGGGCAACTGGCCCAGTTCGCGGTAACTCAGGCCCAGGGCGAAGTGGGCCGACAGCGCATATTCGGCATCGGTGGCAGCGCGGGCAAGCACATTCACCGCGGCGCGGTGGTCGCCGCGCTCCTGGTAAATCAGGCCCAGCGAGTAGAGCACGTCGGCCCGTTGCAGCCCGGCTTCCAGGGCCTGCTCGTAGAGCGCCGCAGCGCCGTCAATGTCGCCGGCCTCCTGGGCCTTCTGCCCCTGCTCGACCAGTTTCTCTACCTGGAACTGCTGCGAGCGCAAGGCGCCGGTGACACCACGCTGGCCAGGACGGGGGCCGGCGGGCGCCGGCGCGGCGGGAGCGCTGGCGCTCTCCAGGCCGGCCTCGCGAGCCATGGCCTCGCGCACGGTGATAAGCAGATCCCGGGCCTCCCGACTGTTCGGATCGAGGCGAAGGGCTTCCTCGACGGACTCGGCGGCCTGGTCGAACTGGTGGTCCGCAAGGCCCTGCTGGGCCAGGACCAGATGCTCGCGCGCCGCCTCCTGGCGCGCCTGCATCTGTTCGTAGAGCCGCGCCAGGCGCAGCCGCTGCTCGCGATCCTCGGGACGCAGTTTGAGCAATTCGCGCAGGGCCTCAACCGCCTGTGCGGGCCGGCGCTGGGTCAGGTGCAGATCGGCCAGGCCGCGATAGCTCTCGACCGCCGCGGCGACATTGCCCTGACGCTGATGCACCTGGGCGATGTAGCTCAGGAAGAAGGGGTTCTGCCGGTCGGCGGCGCGCAGTTCCTCGAACAATTGCAGCGCGCGGTCGAGCTTGCCGGTATGGAAGAGGGCCACGGCTGCCGCCGTGCGCGCGTCGGCATCCTGGGGAAACTCCTGAAGAGCGCGAACCGTCGCGCGCAGCGCGTCGTCCCACTGGCCCTGGCGGGCTGCCTCGCGGCTCTGCTCCATCGCTCGGTCGAAGATTGCGCGATTACCTGGCATGGCTCTGTTCTTTGCGCTCGGAACGTGATCTTCGCCATCTACCCATTTGCATCCGGGTGATGCTCACGTGAACGTCGGGGAAACCGGGTTTCCCCACCCCCCTCCCTGCTGGGAGGGTTTGGGAGGGCGCAGCCCTCCCAGGAAACAACCTGTGTTCATCCTGGCAGGCTGTCCGATTTATTACCCCGGGTGCACGACTCAGGCCACCACTACACTCCCAACAATGACAGAATCAACGCCTTCTGCACGTGCAGACGGTTCTCTGCCTGTTCGAAGACCACCGACTGGGAGCCGTCAATGACTTCGGCGGTTACCTCCTCGCCGCGATGGGCGGGGAGGCAGTGCATAAACACCGCCCGGGGGGCGGCCTGAGCCATCAGGGCGGGGTTCACCTGGTATGGGGCAAAGACCGGACGGCGGCGGGCGGTTTCATGCTCCTGGCCCATCGAGGTCCAGACATCGGTATAGACCGCATCGGCGCCGCTGACGGCCTCAGCCGGGGCAGCGCTGATAACGATGCGGGCGCCGCTGGCGCCAGCAAGGCGCTCGGCGCGTTCGAGGATCTCCGGGTCGGGCCGATAATCGGGGGGGCATGCCACAGCTAGATCGTTTTTTTTTTTAATGATACGGCGACCACCGAGATCTACACTCTTTCCCTACACGACGCTCTTCCGATC
>CAKZKA010000287.1 GCA_937120965.1 uncultured Chloroflexota bacterium | reverse complement strand
ATATGGGGAAACCGGGTTTCCCCAATCCCCTCCCTGCGGGGAGGCGCCCGGTTCCCTCCCCCGCTGGGGGAGGGCCAGGGAGGGGGCGGACCTCCCGAAGACGCCCGATGTTCATCGCGGCGGTGTGCGCCCCGCGCATGGGGCCTGAGGTGAAAATATGGGGAAACCGGGTTTCCCCAACCCCCTCCCTGCGGGGAGGCGCCCGGTTCCCTCCCCCAGCGGGGGAGGGCCAGGGAGGGGGCGGCCCTCCCAAAGACGCCCCATGGTCATCGCGGCGGTGTGCGCCCCGCGCATGGGCGTCTAACGTGAACATATGGGGAAACCGGGTTTCCCCACGCCCCTCCCTGCGGGAAGGATTTCAGGCGCCTGGCACTCTTCGCGCCTTCGTGGTGTAGGTTCACCGTAACGACAACAACGGTCCATGCAGCAAACGATACTCGATGGCCGCTATGAACTGGAGCGCTTGATCGGCGAGGGTGGGATGGCCCGCGTCTATGCCGGTCGCGATCTCCGGCTCAATCGGCGCGTCGCCATCAAAATCCCCCATCGTCACTACCTCAGCGATCCTGAGTTTCTCAGCCGTTTCCGGCACGAAGCCCAGGCGGCCGCGATGCTGAGCCATCCCAACATCGTGGATGTCTACGATGTGGGCCAGGATGGCGACGTTCATTATCTGGTGATGGAGTATGTCGAGGGTACGAACCTCAAGACGATCATCACCCGTGAGGCGCCCCTGCCCATCGCCCGCGCCGTAGACCTCGCCGCGCAGATCGCCCGGGGCCTGCACGCCGCCCACCGCGCCGGTCTGATCCATCGTGACATCAAGCCGCAGAACATCATCGTTACGCCCGATGGCCGGGCCCACATCAGCGACTTCGGCGTCGCTAAGAGCCACCTGTCCACCGCGCTCACCGAAACCGGGGTGGCCTTTGGCACCGTGGACTACCTCTCACCGGAGCAGGCCCAGGGCCGGCCGGCGACACCCCTCTCCGACGTGTATGCCCTGGGGGTGGTTCTGTACGAGATGCTAACCGGCCGTCTGCCGTTCACCGGCGACAACGCTCTGGCCGTGGCGATGAAGCACGTTACTGAGCCACCTGCGCCGCCACGGCAACTTGTTCCGACCATCCCGCCCGGGCTGGAGGCCCTGGTGCTGCGGGCCCTCGCCAAGGACCCGGCGCAGCGCCCCGCCAGCGCCCTGGAGTTCGCCCGGATGCTCAGGGCCTACGACCAGGCTGCCCACCAGGAGACCCTGGTTTCCCCGGGGCTGCCCCGTCCTGCCAGCCCCCCGCCTCAGCCTGTGGGCAGCGCCCGCCCGGCTGCGCCTCCGGCCAGCGGCACGACGGGGCGCGTGCCCATCCCGCCACCTCGCAGCGCCCCCAGCCGTGCTCCCAGTCAGGACGGTATCGGGTGCGGCGTCTTTCTGGTAGGTTTGCTGATCCTCGCCGGGGTGCTGGGGCTGGTCTTTGTCATCAGCACGGGCGCCCTCGGGCAGCTCTTCGCCGGGTTGGGCGGCGGGGGAAGCAACGGCGGCGGGATCACCCCACCACCCGTTACCGTCGAGACCGGCACCCCAACCCCTACGCCGCAGATAACCGTTGTCGTGCCCGATGTAACTAACTATAGCAGCGAGGCGGCCGATCAACTCCTGCGCCAGGCGTCGTTGCAGCCCGTGCGTCGCGAAGCGCACAACGCCGAGGTTGCCATCGGCCTGGTGATTGGTCAGGATGTGCCTGCGGGCAGCCTGCTGCCGCCGGGCAGCCCGGTCACCTACACTGTGAGCCTGGGGCCGCAGTTGGTCGAACTGCCCAATGTGACGCGCATTCCGGGGGTGATCGCCCGCGACCGCCTCACCGCCCAGGGCCTGCGGGTCGATGTGCGTGAGGAGCCTAGCCGCGACGTGGACGCCGGCTTTGTCATCAGCCAGTCGCCCAACGCCGGGCTGAGCGTGCCCCTGGGCAGCACAGTAACCATCGTGGTGAGCCGGGGCGATGTGGTGCGCTTCCCCGACGTCATCGGCTTGCAGCGCGAGCAGGCCGAGCAGATCCTCCGCACGACCCCCGGCCTCACGCTGATCTTCGTGGATGAACAGGGACCCGACCGCCTCCCCGGGTACGAACGCTATGCAGACAATGAAGTCGTCAGCGCGCAGATCGAGAATGGACCGGGGATCCTCAATGGTGACTATGTTCCGCGGGGGAGTAACATTATTCTGGGGGTGAAACGGCCGGCCTGAGGTGCCAATGGCCGGCCCGGGGAGACGAACCGCCTCTCTGCCTGCGGGGAGGGTTGCGCGGTTAGGGGGCATTCGTCGGGTGCGCGCGCACCGCCTCTCTGCCTGCGGGGAGGGTTGGGGAGGGCGCGGCCCTCCCGGAAACACCCTGTGATCAGCGTGGCGCGCAGCATAGCCCTGCCGGCGCCTGGAACACCTTACGCCGCATCGGTAGAGATGCTATCGGCCACGGCGGCGCGCTGCAGACGCTCGGCCTCATCGAGCAGGCGACGACGCTCGGCAACCCCGAAGGCGCGATCGGCGTGGTGGCGCCATTCGGGATTGGAGGCGTAGGCCCACTGTCCTGCCTCAGTGCTGATCCAGCGCGGTGCCTTCGTTACATCGAAACGTGTGTTCATCGTGTGTCGTCCTTCCTCTCAGGTTACATCGGACCAGTCGGGAAACAAACAAAATACAGCGCCAGCGTAGTGCACTGGCGTGACGGCGGCCTGTTGGCCGGTGTCCATCAGAATGACAATCGGCTCATCCGGGAACCAGGGGCGCGTCGGCGACCAGGCGTCCCTCGCGCAGGCGAAGCACGCGGTCCGCAACCCCTACGACTTCGGGACTGTGGGTGACCATCAGCATGGTCTTGCCCGCCTGCCGGGTAAGTCGGTCCAGGAGGGCCAGCACCTGCTGCCCGGTCTCGCTGTCGAGGTTGCCTGTAGGTTCATCGGCCAGCACAATCGCCGGATCGTGCACCAGCGCGCGCGCGATCGCCACTCGCTGTTGCTCGCCGCCGCTGAGGCGGTCAGGATAACTGGCGCCACGATCGCCCAACCCCACGGCGTCGAGCATGGCGCGCGCGCGCTCCAGCGCTGCCGGGCCGGCAAGGCCATTCAGTTCTAGCGGTAGCAAGACATTTTCCAGCACCGTCAGCGTCGGCACCAGATTGAAGAACTGAAACACAAAACCGATATTGCGGCGCCGGAACAGCGTCCGCTCACGCTCGCTGAGGCGGGTCAGGGCGCGACCCTCGACCCACACCTCTCCGCTGGTAGGAAGATCGATACCGCTGACCAGGTTGAGAAGGGTGCTCTTGCCGCTACCACTCTTGCCGAGTAACACGACCAGTTCGCCGCGCGCGAAGGCAATATTCACCTCGTGCAGAACAACCCGATCGCGCCCGGCCTCGACATAGGTTTTCGATACGCGCTCGAATCTGATCAGTGGCGTTGCCAGCGAGTCGATCATTTGCAACCTTTTTGCAAAGCCTTTTTTTGCATTATACCCTGAATACGGCGGGAGCGCCAGGAAGATGCCAGGCCCCCCGGGGTTCGAGCAACGTCCGAGCCCGGTGGAGAGGGTTTGGAGCGTTCTGTCCCCCTGCTTCAGCCTCCCCTAAACGCCTCAGCCCTGGACGGCGAAGCGGGATCACCGCCGCCCGCAAAACAGAATGGCGACCTTGACGGTCGCCATTTGCGCTCGAAGAACCGGAGACGCGCTACCGCAGGGCCTCGCGATAGGTCAGGTGGGGGCCGAAGGGGGAAGCAGCGGAAGAGAGGGGGGTAACACACGCGGAACGCATTGCGAGGATTACCTGCACCGACCGGAACCCCTACTGGCTGCGCGTTCTTCGGTTGAGGCTAGCATACGCTACTCCGCATGTACGACTCAATAGTCCCTTCTTCCCTATTTATCATGGCCCATACAAGGTTACGAATGCGGGACACTCGCATGAGGCGTGCTACAATATGGGCAGAACGAGCTTGCGACACCAACGCCTATGCCACCGAAACGCGGCCCTACGATCTTTGATGCCCAGCGCGACCAGACCCTGCGCGGCCAGGCCCCGCTGGCGGCGCGTATGCGCCCGCGCACGCTGGACGAGTTTGTCGGCCAGGAGCACCTGGTGGGCGAAGGGCGCCTGCTGCGTCGGGCCATCGCCAACGACCAGCTCTTCTCCATGATCCTCTGGGGGCCCCCGGGCAGCGGCAAAACCACTCTGGCGCGGATCATTGCTGAGAGCACCAACGCCCACTTCGAGCCGCTGAGCGCGGTGAGCGCCGGGGTCAACGATCTGCGCCGGGTCATTCAGGAGGCCCGGGACAGGCTGGGCATGTTCCAGCAGCGCACCGTGCTGTTCATTGACGAAATCCACCGCTTCAACAAGGCCCAGCAAGATGCCGTGCTGCCCCACGTCGAAGATGGCACGATCATCCTGATCGGCGCCACGACCGAGAACCCTTCGTTCGAGGTCAACAGCGCCCTGCTCTCGCGGGCCCGCGTCTTTACGCTGGAGGCGTTGAGCGACGCCGACCTTGCCCGGTTGATTGATCGGGCCATTGCCGACCGCGAACGGGGCCTGGGCGAACTGAACGTCATGCTGGCCGCCGATGCGCGCGGCTATCTGGTCAACATGGCCAACGGCGACGCCCGGACCGCGCTCAATGCCCTGGAAGCCGCTGCGCGCTCCAAGGCCCCGGCCCTCGGCGAGAAGCGCCTGATCACTCTCGACGACATTCGCGACGCGCTGCAAAGCCGCGCCACGCGCTACGACAAGAGTGGGGAACTGCATTTTAATGCCATCTCCGCTCTGCACAAGAGTGTCCGTGACGGCGACCCCGACGGCGCGCTCTACTGGCTCGGGCGCATGCTCGATGGCGGCGAGGATCCCCTCTACATCGCCCGGCGCATTGTGCGGATGGCTGTCGAAGACATCGGCATGGCTGATCCGGCAGCGCTGCCTCAGACCATCGCTGCCCAGCAGGCCGTGCATTTCCTGGGTCAGCCTGAAGGCGAGCTGGCCCTGGCCCAGGCGGTGATCTATCTCTGCCAGGCTCCCAAGAGCAACGCCGTCTATCGAGCCTTTGGCGCCGTGATGCGCGACGTTGCCGAGACGCGCAACGAGCCGGTGCCACTACACCTGCGCAATACGCCAACGGATCTGATGAAACGCCTGGGTTACGGCAAGGGCTACGAATACGCCCACGACCTGCCCGCAGGCCGCAGCGACCAGGCCCACCTGCCGCCCAACCTGGAAGGCCGGATCTACTATGAGCCAACCGACCACGGCTTCGAGAGCCTGGTGCGCGAACGGCTCGCCTGGCGAGAAGAACGGCAGCAGCGGCGCGAACGCGAAGCTGCCCCGGCACGGCCCGGTGACGCTGCCGCTCCCCCTATCCACGACCCCCAGGCGCTCTCGGGCGAGGAGCCGCAGGAATGGCCCGCAGAATCAGCCCCACCGCCGCCGCGCCCGACGCGAACAGGTCGCCGCAAGGGGTGAGCCTGACCGTGTATAATACCAATTACCGTTGATGATGCCGCATTGCCTGAAGCGATTTCAGGCGTTGTGCTGCCCAGCGTGGCAATCCACAATCCAAAATCTAAAATCCAAAATGGTATAATGCAATCCAGGGGCAATACTTTTCCCGGTAAGGTATCGTTTCCTGTCATGGTTCGCCCCACCCGGGGGCGCCCTCACTCCAGGTCAAGCCGAAGCTGACTCACGGCAACGAAACGTTACACCGTTCGAGGAGCGTGCCATGCTGAGCCGCGCACAGGTGGCGATCATTGGCGCCGGGGTCGTTGGCGCCAGTGTCGCCTATCATCTGACCCTTCGGGGCTGTGCCGACGTGCTGATTCTCGAAAAGGAGGAAGCCGAGGTAAGCGGCAGCACCGCCCGTTCGGCGGCCGGCGTCCGGCACCAGTTCTCGAACGCCACCAATATCCTGCTCTCTCGCCACAGCATCCAGAAGTTGCGTCACTTCGACGAGGAGGTCGGTGGACACGCCGAGCTGCATCTGGTTGGCTACCTCTTTCTGGTCAACGATGCGGTCACCTGGGCGCAGTATCAGCAGAATGTAGCCCTTCAGCGGCAGCTCGATGTGCGCGTCGAGGTGCTGAGTCCCCAGGAGGCCGCTCGCTTCGTGCCCGGCACACGCACCGACGACCTCATCGGCGCGACGTTCGGCCCCGATGACGGGTACTGCGACCCCTACGGCATCGCCATTGGCTACCTGCGCGCTGCCCAGCGCATGGGCGCCCGTATCCTCCGCGGCACCGCCGTAACCGGCTTCGAAGTCCGCGGCGGCGGCGTGAGCGGTCTGCATACCAGCCGTGGCCCGGTTGCCTGCGAGGTAGTGGTGAACGCCGCCGGCCCCTGGGCCGGAGAAGTGGCGGGCATGGCCGGGCTGGAGGTGCCGGTGCGCCCCTACCGGCGCAATATGTACATGACCGCGCCTTTCCCGCAGCTCCCCGGCCCTATTCCGTTGACGATCGATGTGGGCAGCGGCTTCTACATGCGTCACGAGGGCGCCGGTATTCTGATGGGTCGCTCGAACCCCAACGAGCCGAGTAGCTTCAATACCGCGGTAGACTGGGACTGGCTCGACCACGTGCTGGAAGCCGGTCTGTACCGCTTTCCGGTACTCCAGCAGGCCAGCCTCGCCCCCGGTCAGTGTTGGGCCGGCCTGTACGAGATCACACCCGACCATAATCCCATCCTCGGGCGCCATCCCGACCTGGCGAATTATGTGGACGCCAGCGGCTTCAGCGGCCACGGGATCATGCACGCCCCCGCCACCGGTATGCTCATCGCCGAGGAGATCCTCGACGGTCGCGCTCATACCATTAACATTGACGATCTGCGGATTACTCGTTTTCGGACCGGGGAACAGCACGTCGAGCAGAACGTGATCTGAGCCTGATGTGAAAATACGGGGAAACCGGGTTTCCCCACCTGCGGTGAGCCTGTCGAACCGCCCCCCTGCCTGTGGGGGTGCCAGGCGCCCCCGACGGCGGTTGGGGTGTGGGGAAACCGGGTTTCCCCACCTGTGGTGAGCTTGCCGAACCACACCCCTCCCTGGTGGGAGGGTTTGGGAGGGCTACGCCCTCCCGGGTCTCTATCGTGGGGATCGCGGGGAACCCGGGGTTCCCCACGTTAACAGCGGGCGTTGCAATCTGACCGTTGATCCACAACTCCACAGCTCTACACCTCCACAACCGGCTTGTAGAGTTGCTGCGCTGAACGCCAGATGGAGGGACCAGGGTGAACCGGGCACTGTGGATAGACCGGCCCCGGCAACGCGCCTTGCTCCGGCAGAGCCTGACCGGCGCCAACGAACGGAAGATCCTCGCCCTCTGCGCCGGACCAGGGATGGGCAAGTCCTGGCTGCTGCGGCAGTTCGCCGACGACGCGCGCGCCCTTGGCGCGTTCGTCAGCCTGACGGACTTCAGCGATGACCGCGCCTGTGATGCGCTGGCCCTGGTGCGCCAGATCCGCGATGCGCTCGGCGCACCGTTCTTCGATGCGTTGACGCTGATCATCAACGAGGTAACCGCCCCCCGTCTGGCGCCGAACGTCCGCGCCCGCCCGCGCGCGCCAGCTCAGTCGTCGCTCGTCGGCGCCGGTCATGCAGGTGTAAAAGACAATCTCTTCGTCGTTCAAACAGATAACCCACGCCTCTTACCGGCCATTGAGGATCGGGTCACCCGGGCCTTCTTCGCCTGCCTGGAGGACATGGCCGCCCAGGCGCCGGTGTTGTTGCTCTTCGACAGCTATGAACAGGCCTCGCTCGACAGGGAGCGCTGGCTACCGACCGTCGCCGATCGCTGGATCCGCCAGGAATTGCTGCGCCGCATCCGCAACGGGAAGTTGCGGAACACCGTGGTCGTGCTGGCGGGGCGGCAGTTGCCCCCGTTCGACGCGAGCTGGGCGTCGGCGCTGAGTACCCTTACCCTGGAGGCCCTCTCGCACACCGAAGTGGCCGACTACCTGGGCGCGCTCCTTGGCCCGGAGCGCCTGAGCGACGCCGAGGTGCAGGCCATCTACGCGCTGACGCGGGGGCGCCCGCAGTTGGTGGGGCTGATCGGCGATGCGCTGAGGTGAAAATACGGGGAAACCGGGTTTCCCCACCTGCGGTGAGCCTGTCGAACCGCGCCCCTGCCTGTGGCGGTGCTAGCCGCTCCCACCAGCGGTTGGGACATGGGGAAACCGGGTTTCCCCACCTGCGGTGAGCCTGTCGAACCGCGCCCCTGCCTGTGGCGGTGCTAGCCGCTCCCAC
>CAKZKA010000286.1 GCA_937120965.1 uncultured Chloroflexota bacterium | reverse complement strand
CGCGCCGTACCGCGAGGGCGCGTCCGCTTCACCCGGCATCGTGGCGCGTTCTGCGCTGGAGCGAGACCGCCCGCCCGGCGCCGCGCCGTACCGCGAGGGCGCGTCCGCTTCACCCGGCATCGTGGCGCGTTCTGCGCTGGAGCGAGACCGCCCGCCCGGCGCCGCGCCGTACCGCGAGGGCGCGTCCGCTTCACCCGAGGGCGTGGCGCGTTCTGCGTCGGGGCGAGGCCGCCCGCCCGGCGCTGCGCCGTACTGCGAGGGCGCGTCTGACCTGTCCGCCGAGGTCGCCGCCGGTGGCTCAGCAGCGCGAGCCGGGTTGCTCGATGCAGGGCGCCGCCCGGCGAGAGAGGACGCCGAGGAACGCTGCTCTTCCCCGTGGGGATCGCGGCGAGGAAATGCGGGACGGTCCGGACGAGTCTCGGCAAAGGTGGGCAATGCCGCTTCGTCTTCGGCGAAGAGAGGCCCGAGCGGCCGTGGGGGCAATCTCTTAGGGGTGAAGTCCCCGCTCTCTAAAGGAAACGCCTGCTTACGCCGCCGGTGGTCCGCCGGACGATCCTGGTCGTCGGACGCGCTCACGGAAGTTGCTCCTGCGCCAGCAGCGCGTGCTCCTCCGCCGTGGGCAGACGGAATGCGCCCTCGCGATTAAGGTAGACGACCTGTTCGTTACTGACGTTCAACACCAGGTCCGCCAGGCCGTCCCCATCCATATCCAGAAGAGATAATACCACAGGTGTAAGATCTTGATGCGCCCCAAAAAGGTAGGGGCCAGGCAAACTACGCGCTTGCTCCGCGTCGCCCGCCGGCAATTCGAGGACCACCACTTGCCGGTCCAGGTTCATAGCGATAATGTGGGTTGGCCGGCCGGTCGCCTCTGCTCCATGGCCGACGTAGCCCGCCACGTGCGCGGTGCGGGGGCGACCATAGCGCAGATCGTCGAACGCAACCCGCGTGCGCTCCACCGCCGCGCTGACGAGCACGTGAATCGCCAGCGCCGCCAGTACGAACGTGAGCGCGTAGGCCACCGAACCCGGGCCCCGCGGGAGCGCTGGCAGCCTCCTGCCGAGTTCCCTGCTCGTAACTGCCATATGTTGCCTCCCTCTACAGCGCTGAACGGCGATCCGGCAAACCGGTTTTCAGCCGGGCGAGGAGAGCGAGGTTCCCGGGACATCTTCGCTCGCCCCAACCCTCCTAACTGAAGCGAGATGGGGCGTGGGGAGAGCCTTGTCCTCGCCACAAACTCTCTGGTGCAGCAACAGGGCCAGATGATAATATAGAACTTATGTTCTAAGTATATTTCGAGATCGCTCATCTGTCAATCGGTCAGTTCGGTGTACGGTGTTCACATGTGGGGTAAGGCGTCACCTCGGGTGCGCGGGCGTCCCGCCCGCAATCGCCTGGATGCGGGCAAGATGCCCGCGCACCCGGGAGAAGTGCGAATTCCTGGGAGGGCGCAGCTCTCCCAGACCCTCCCCGCTGGCGGGTTGGTTCCTGGGAGGGCGCAGCCCTCCCAGATCCTCCCCGCAGGGAGGGGCGCAGGGAAACCCGGTTGCCCCATATGTTCACCTCAGGCGCGATCCAGGACGGCAAGGGTCTCTACGTGCGGGGTGTGCGGAAACATATCGTAGCCGCGGAGGGAGCGGATGGCGTACCGGGGGGCGAGGGCGCGGAGATCTTCGATCTGGGTGAGCGGGTTGCAGGAGACGTAGACGATCCGCTGCGGGCCGATACGCAGCAGCTCGCGGCACACGTCGGGGCCAAGGCCGGTGCGGGGCGGATCGAGCACGGCCACGTCGAAGGCGCCCGGCCTCTGGGCGCGCAGGTACATCGCCACGTCACTGGCGAGGGCCTCGACGTTGGCGATGTGGTTCGACACGGCATTTGCGCGCGCCAGAGCGGCGCTCTCGTCCACCGCTTCCACACACACTACGTGGGCCACGCGCGGGGCAAGGGTCAATGCGATGGCGCCCACTCCACCGTACAGATCGGCTACGCGGTAAGGCCCCGCCTCAACTGCAGCAATAACCTCCTCCAGCAATTGTTCCAGGAGGTGCACATTGTTCTGGAAGAAGGTGTTGGGGCCTATCGCCAGGCGCAGCCGCCCGACGCGCATCAGCAGGGTTGCGGCGCCCCAGTGGCGCACCGGCGCCCCGAAGGAGAGATCGGTCAGGGTGGCGTTGCGTAGCCAGTGAAAACCGACCACGCCGGGACCCTCCAGAGCCGTGGCGGCAAGGCGCTCCATCGCCTCTTCCGGCTCTCCGGCAGCGGTAACAGCCGCCAGCAGCACTTCGTTATCGGGGCTGCGACGCACGACCAGGTAGCGCAGGAAGCCCTCGTGGCGGCGCACGTCGTAGTCAGGCAGGCCGAGGGCGCGGGCCGCGGCCCATACTGCGCGGGCGTGCGCAAAGACCTCTGGAGGAACGAGATAGCACTCGTCCAGATCCACCACGTGGTTGAAGCGTCCGCGCGCGCGTAGCCCGAAGCGCCCCCTGGTCGCTACGTAGTCCATACGTGTGCGATAGCCGAAGGGGTCGGGCGAGGCGACCAGGTCGAAGGCCCCGGCCAGCGGCTCAACCGGCGCGCCTGCTCCGGCGAAGATCTGCTCCAGGGCGGCGCGCTTGGCGGCGAGCTGGGCCGGATAGGCCCGATCCTGGAAGGCGCACCCGCCACACTCGACAGCATGGCGACAACGGGGCGCAACTGGCTCCCCGGCCCGCGCCAGGTCGTGTACCAGGCGCCGGAACTCTTTTGCGCGCATTGCCGGCTCCCCCGCGCGCCTCAACGCGCCCCACGGGTTCTCAACCCTCTGCCAGGCCCTCTTCCTCTACCACATGGCGCATGCGCGCCAGCACCTGCACCCGGCGCACCGTGGTGAGCGCCGCGGCCTCCAGCGGGGTTACGCTCCAGGTGACGCCATTGCTGGAGAGACGCCCGTATTCAAGGTCGAGGCGCAGCAGCGCGCCCTCGGCGAGGTGCGGCACAGCAGCAGGAGCGCTCAACACCGGCAGGCCGTAGCGTTCACCGAGAGCGATCAGGTCCGCCGCAGCGCCCCGGCAGATCAGGGCCGCGACGCCAGCGGCCTGTAGCGCCAGCACAGCCGCCTCGGCCCCGGGGCCGCCGGAGAGATCCCCGTCTACCACCAGCACATCGCCGTCGCGGACGCGCTCGGCGAACTCCGGGTCAACCACAGCCAGACAGTGGGCCGCGATTTCCGCCGGGTCGCCGCCAGCGACCACCTCGGGGGCGATCACCTGCGAGGGGCTCAGGGAAGCGCTGATGCGCCGGGCGTAGCCAGTGATGACCATGGTGGTGGTGCGGGTGTTTTTGCCGCCGCGGCCATGCGCTCATCGAGCACGCGACGCACAGCGTCTATGTCGGGCGGCAGTTCGATCGGCGGGTTGGCGTAGGTGCTGACCACCTCACGCAGGTGGCCCTCGTGGTACTCGACCTTGAAGCGGCTGAACTTCAGCCCATGGGCGGTGGAGACAACTACCACCCGGTCGCTGCGGCTGATCACCCCGCGCTCGACCAGCTTGATCGCCGCGGCCAGGGCCACGCCGGTATGGGGGCAAGCGTAGGCGCCGGTGCGATCGGCGCGCGCGGCGGCGTCGGCGAGTTCCTGCTCGCTGGCCTGCTCGACAACGCCATTGAAGCGCTGCAGGGTGCTGATCGCGCGGTTGATGCTCACCGGCGCGCCGATCTGGATGGCAGACGCCGCAGTGGGTTCGGCGGTGATCGGCTCATAGCGCCAGTCGTTACGGTAGGCCCGGTAGAGCGGATTGGCGTGCGCGGCCTGGGCGCAGGCAATCCGCGGCAGGCGCGAGATCAGCCCCAGTTCGTACATCATCAGCAGGCCCTTGCCGAGCGCAAAGGTATTGCCGAGATTACCCCCGGGGATGACGATCCAGTCCGGCACTTCCCAGTCGAATTGCTGCACAATCTCGATCCCGACGGTCTTCTGGCCCTCGATGCGCAGCGAGTTGAGCGAATT
The DNA here is from genome assembly GCA_937120965.1 of uncultured Chloroflexota bacterium. Taxonomy (GTDB): domain Bacteria; phylum Chloroflexota; class Chloroflexia; order Chloroflexales; family Chloroflexaceae; genus JACAEO01. The sequence continues at coordinate 1,542 of CAKZKA010000286.1, read as the reverse complement.
GGCCAGGTAGAGGCCGTTGTTCGGATCGGCGGTGATCTCGCGAACAATGCGCATACAGCCGTCGAAATCGGTGTCGAGCGAGATGACGGTGGCCCCGTGGGCGATAGGTTGCACCAGTTGGGCCACACTGACCTTGCCCCGCGGCAGAAAGACGATCGTCGGAATGCCGGCGGCGGCGCCGTAGGCCGCCAGCGCAGCGGAGGTATCCCCGGTCGAGGCGCAGGCCACGGCGCGGATCGGCTTGCCTTCGCCGATCATCTGCTTGACGACGCTCACCAGCACGGTCATGCCCAGGTCCTTGAACGACCCGGTGTGGCTGTTGCCGCACATTTTGATCCAGAAGTCCTCAACGCCGATCTCGCGCCCGAAGCGTTCGGCCCAGAAGAGGTTGGTACCGCCTTCGAACATGCTGACAACGTTGGCGTCGTCGAGTTCGGGGCAGACCCACTCCTTCTTGCCCCAGACGCCCGAGCCGTAGGGCCAGGACGTGCGCATCCAGCGGCGTTCGAAGAGTTGCTTCCACTCCTCGGCGCTCACCTGGCGCAGGGCCTCGAGATCGTGCTGCACTTCGAGCAACCCTCCAGAGCGCGAGTAGTAGACCACCTCGGTCAGCGGGTAGCGCTCGTCGGGATCATCCTGAGCGGCGAACCAGGCGCGATAGGTTGGCATAGGAAACCTGCCGGTGGGGTTTCAAGCTGCAATGGTCATCGTTGCGGATTATACCACGCCCCCGGCGCTCTCGGCTTCGATGGCGGCGATCTGCCTGCCGGCCTCATCGCGCCAGTAGCCCTCCGGGGCCAGTTCAACGAAGCGCCGCAGGTCGGCGAGGGCCTGTGCGGGCATGCCGTTGAAGCGGTGGAACAGGCCACGTTGCAGGTAGGGTTCGGGCCACTCCGGGCGCAGCGCGCTGGCCTGTTGGAGATCGGCAATAGCCTCGGCATACTCGCCCAGTTCGCGCCCGCGAATGAGGCCGCGCTGGTAGTGCGCCGGGGCAAACTCGGGCCAGCAGCGGATGGCGCGGTGAAACGAGCCAACCCCCGCGCGGTAGAACGAGCGATCGTGGATGGTGTGCCCCATGTAGCACAGACTGAGGCCCCAGAGGTGCCACCAGCGCGCCCAGAGGCGGCCAGGCAGGGAAGTGCGGCTCTTCGTCATCGCGGTGTGGAGCGCTGCTACGGTGACAGGCGCCCGTTACCCGGAACCCTGAGGTGAAAATACGGGGAAACCGGGTTTCCCCACCTGCGGTGAGCCTGTCGAACCGCACCCCTCCCTCTGGGGGTGCCAGCCGCTCCTAACAGCGGTTGGGAAATGGGGAAACCGGGTTTCCCCATCCCCCTCCCTGTGGGGAGGGTTCGGGAGAGCTACGCCCTCCCAGGAAGCATTAAGTTCATTATACCTGGATAGGCAGGTCCGGGAAGACGACGCCCTCTCGAAAGCATGAATGGTATAATGACGCGCACAAAATCCAGGCGCGCGGCCCACCCGCCTGATCGCCCGACGCCTCGAAGGGTGTTCTCGGAAGGGCTGTCCCTTGCTGCAACC
>CAKZKA010000285.1 GCA_937120965.1 uncultured Chloroflexota bacterium | reverse complement strand
CGCGGGAGGGTTTGGGAGGGCGAAGCCCTTCAACGGGTTTCACCTGCTCTGGAAAGGGCTTTCTGGGACGCAGAGGGGAAATGGGCCAACGAATAGGAAACGAATAAACGAATGCGAGCGGCGTGGCTGACTCTGAGGTGAACAGAGCCCGCCCGCGGGAGGGTTTGGGCGTAGTAGGGGCGCGGCGCCGCCGCGCCCCTACCCCCTCCCAGGAAACAACCCGCCAGCGGGGAGGGTTTGGGAGGGCGAATCCCTCCCAAGAATAATTATTTTCATTCTGGCGTTGTGTGGCGCAGCCGCATGGATGGCTGCGGTGAACATGAGGAAAGCGAACCATGGCCCTCACAGCCGAAAGTCTGCTCCCCTGGTTGACCCTGCGCCTGCCGGCGTATATCGCAGCATTGGAGCAGTTGTGCGCGATTGACAGCCCAACCGGTCACCGGCCCGGTATTGACGCCACGGGGCAGTGGGCGGAGCAGTGGGCGGCAGCGCGTGGCTGGAACATCCGCCGCTTTCCCGACGCGCAGGCCGGTGATGGGCTGGCGTTTACGGTCCACGGTACGGGCCGGCTGCGGGTGCTGCTGGCGGCGCATATGGACACGGTGTACCCGGTGGGCACGGCGGCAGCGCGTCCGTTGCGGCGCGAAGGGGGGCGCCTGGTGGGGCCGGGGAGTGCTGACAACAAAGGCGGGCTGCTCTCGGCGCTCTACGCGGTGGAGGCGCTGGCGGCTCTCGCGCCCCAGAGCTTCGGCACGTTGAGTGTGGTCTGCGGCAGCGACGAAGAGCGCAACTCGCGCGCCTCGCGGGCCATGCTCGAAGCCCTGGCCCCGGCGTATGACCTGGCCCTGGTGATGGAGCCGGCGCGCGCCAACGGCGACATCGTGAGCGCGCGCAAGGGTAGCGGCGTGTTCGTGCTGGACGTGACCGGACGCGCGGCCCACGCGGGTGTCGAGCCGGAGCGCGGTGTGAACGCAATCGTGGCCCTGGCCCACCAGATCGTCGCCTTGCAGGCGCTCAACGGGCTGCGCCCCGGGGTCACGGTGAACGTGGGCGTGATCGCCGGGGGCGAAGCGCCCAACGTGGTGCCGGCGCAGGCGCGGGCGCTGGTGGACGTGCGCGCTGCGCGCCCGGAGGACATGGCGCCGGTGACGGCGGCGGTGGAGGCCATCGCCGCCAGAGAAGTGGTTGCCGGCGCAGTAACGCAGGTAAGCGGAGGGTGGACCTTTGCGCCAATGGCGCGGACGCCAGCGATCGGGCGCCTGGCAGACCTGGCGCGCGCCTGCGCGGGCGAGCTGGGCTTCACGCTCGGCGATACGGCGACCGGGGGCGCGAGTTACGCCAATCTCCTGGCGGGCCTGGGCATGCCCGTGCTCGATGGCCTGGGACCGGTGGGGGGCCAGTATCACGGTCCTGACGAATACATCGAGCAGGCGAGCATTGTGCCGCGGATCGCTCTGGTGGCGCTGCTGATCGCCCGGGCGAACGCGGACGGGTTCGGGGAGACTGCGCCCGGGCCTCAGGGCGCCTGACTGCTCCGGGATGGGTTTCCTGATGGGGGAAGTGCGTCAACGAATGGGGGAAGTGCGTCAACGAATGGGGGGGAAGTGTGCCAACGAATGGGAAACGAATAAACGAATGGGAAAGGGGTGCCTGACTCTTCCGGGGAGGTGTGCCGACCCATCAGCCGCGCGAGCACGGGCGTCATGATCCTCGGCGGTGGAGCCGTGGAGATGCGGCGCTGATCCAGGGCGACGCCATCAAGCGTGTTACTTTTCGTCCCGGGTGCGACGGGCGAGCACGAGGAGCAAAACGGCAGTTTCGAGGACGGCGGCGAGCGCGAAGGCCAGCGGCAGGGCGATGGGGCCGAGGGGCGGGATGAGGGTGGCGCTCAGGGCGATGCGGGCGGCGAGTTGCAGCACATTGGCGAACAGCGGCGTGCGCGTATCGTAGCGCGCCACCAGACCACGGGAGGCAATTTCGGTGCCCACATATGCGGGCAGACCAACGGCGTAGATCGCCAGGAGTTCATAGGTGAGATCGCCGGCGGCGGCGTCAAACGCGCCGCGCTCGAAGAGCAGGGCGATCATGGGCCGTCCCAGCGCAATCAGCGCCAGGGCAGCCAGGAGGCTGGCGCCGGTGGCAATGAGCAAGGTGCGGCGCAGTACGACGCGGAAGGTCGGCAGGTCGTTGGCGACGCCGAGGGCGGCGAGGGTGGGCAGGGCGGCCTGGCCAATGGCGAAGCCGAGCAGACGCACCGGCAGCCCGATGAGCAACAGGGCATTAACCAGCGCGCCCACCGTGGCTGTCACGCCGCTCAGGCTGGCGAAGGCAATATCAACGATATTGCCGGCATAGTTGCTCAACCCGGACAGGGCATTGGGCCAGAGCAGGCGCAGGGTCAGGCGCAGATCGGGATCGCCCGGGTCCCACAGCAGGCGTGGCCGGTAGCGGTGGCCGCGCAGGGCGGGGATGAGGATCACGATCTGGAGCAGGGCATCAAAGAGCGAACCGATGGTCGGCCCGAGAATGCCCACCGCCGGAACCACGACCGCCAGGACCGTCCCGCCGATCAACGTCAGGTTGCGCAGGGCGATCGCAAGGGCGGGGAGCAAGATCTGGTTGCGGCTGACCAGGAGCGCCACCAGGGCCGCCTCGCTGATCACCAGCAGCACTTCGAGGAGCAGGATGCGGGTCAGCGTAACCGTGAGGGCCTGGGTGGCAGGATCAAAGCCCGGGGCCAGCACCGTGCGCACGAAGAGCGGCGCGGTGAGGGCAGCGAGCAGGCAGAGGGGGGCAAACACCCCCAGCAGGGCCGTCAGGGTGAGGTTGAGCAGGCGCTGTGCAGCGGGTGAGCCGCCGCGGGCGAAGGCCCGCACCAGCACCGGAACCAGGGCGTTGGTCAGCGCGCCGCCAGCGATCAACAGGCTGATCGTCTCGGGCAGGCGAAAGGCCGCATAAAAGGCTGCGGCCTCGGTACCGAGGCCGAAGCGGGCATTGAGCAAGATCTGGCGAATGACACCGAGGATTGCCGAGAGCAAAAAGCCGGCCATGTAGAGGACCGACGCCTCAGCGATGCTGACCTGCAACATCGGCCAGGCGCGGAGAGGCGTCTGCCGGAGGCGGGCGAGCAGGTTCAGGGCATGGGTAACGCGGTGCAACGACGTGCCGGCATTGCTGCCTGGCGGTTTCTCGGAGGCACTAACGACCTTCGGGAGGGCGCAGTCCTCCCAAACCCTCCCCTCAGGGAGGGGAGGAAACCGGGTTTCCCTATTTCCCAACCGCTGTTGGGAGCGGCTGGCGCCTCCGCAGACAGGGGGATGGGGAAACCCGGTTTCCCCGTATGCGCCGCACAACGCCAGAACGAAAATATTTGTTCTTGGGAGGGCTGCACCCTCCCAAACCCTCCCGCGCGGGGACTATTTTCACGTTAGAACAACAAACCGCCATCAACTGACAGGGTGACACCGGTGATAAAACTCGCCTCATCGGAGGCGAGGAAGAGATAGGCGTTGGCGATATCCTCAGGGGTGCCGAGGCGACGCAGGGGGGTGCGTTCGCGCACACTCTCGAGCACCTTTTCGGGCACCGTGGCGATCATCTCGGTTGCGGTAAAGCCAGGGGCAATGGCATTCACGCGAATATGGCTGGGGCCAAGCTCGCGCGCCCAGGTCTTGGTCATCCCAATCACGCCAGCCTTAGCGGCGACATAGTTCGTCTGGCCAAAATTGCCGTGGAGGCCCACAATTGAAGCCGCATTGATGATCGCGCCGCCACCATTGGCAATCATAATCGGCACCACAGCCTTGGCGCAGAGCCAGACGCCCTTGAGGTTGACATTAATCACCGCGTCGAACTGATCCTCGGTCATCTTCTGCATCCGGGCATCACGGGTGATGCCGGCATTATTCACGAGGATATCGACCCGTCCGAACGCCTCGACGGTTGTCCGCACGGCGACCTCCACCGACTCGGCGCGGCTGACGTCGAGGAAGACCGCCTTGGCCTGGCCATCGTTGCGGATAATCTCCTCGGCGACGGCCTGGGCGTTAGCCATGTTGATGTCGGCGACCGCGACCCGCGCGCCCTCGCGGGCGAAGGTGAGCGCCGTGACCTTGCCAATACCCTGGCCAGCACCGGTGATGAGGGCAACCTTACCTTTCAATCGCATACCAGCTCCTTAATCCAGGGGCGCCCCTGAGCAGCAAAGGCGCGGCCCCATCGCCGCGCTGCGGGTAAAAAAGTAGACGTTACTGGCTGCGCTTGGCAAGCCAGGACTCGATCTGCGGCCAGGTGCGCTTGCTTGCGCCGCTACCGACCATCAGACCGATATGGCCGCCCTTCATCTCCAGCAACAGTTTGTCGCGTGAGCCAAACTTATCCATTGCGGTGACAGACTGGCAGGTGGGGACGATATGATCGCGGTCGGCAATCACGTTGAGCAGACTGGCCTTCACGTTACGCATATCAACCGTGCGTCCCTCCATCTGCAGCGTCCCCTCCATCAGGCGGTTCTCGCGGAAGAACTCCACGATCCACTGCCGGTAGGCTGCCCCGGGGAAGTTCACACCATCGGTCACCCAGTTGTTCATCGCGAGCCAGGACTCAACCACAGCCGGATTATCGAGGTTATCCCAGAGCTTCAGGTAGTTGAGCACCCAGTTCTCGACCGGCTTCAGCATCTTGTTGCCGTAGTCGATGATCTCACCGGGCACATTGCCAAACTGGCGCACCAGCTCATCAACATTGAAGTAGGGCGTATTGAGCCATTTGTTGAAGGGGCCGGCCTCTTTGTTCGAGAAGTCGAGGGGCGCGGTGAGGAGCACCAGGTTGCGCAGGCCATCATCGGGGCGCATAGCGGCGTAGATCACCGTAATGGTCGCGCCGATGCACCAGCCGCACATGCTGAACTCGCGCTTGCCGCTATGCCGCTGCATAGCGCGCACGGCCCGGGGCAGGAATTTCAGCGAGAAGTCCTCGAAGTCATACCCGGCATCTTCGGGACCGGGGCGGCCCCAGTCGAGCATATAGACCTCGTAGCCCTGGCGGACCATGTACTCGACGAAGCTATTGCCCGGGCGCAAGTCGAAAATATCGGGCCGGTTGATCAGCGCGAAGACCAGCAGGAGCGGGACCGGTTTCCGCTGCTCCGGGGGCGTCTGCGGATAGAAGTGGTACAGCGTCATCTTATTGAGCGTCCAGATCGCTTCTTTGGGCGTCAGCCCGATCTGAACGTTCAACCGATTAGCGGCCAGTTTGGTAAACGTATCGGTACTCTTGCCGAGCCGCTCCATCTCGGCGTAGAGGTTCTGCGTCAACTGTTCAACATCCAGGGTCGGGGGGCTTTGAGTGGTCATCGGCAGCTCCCTTTCTCAGTGTCGGTCTGGATCACCCGTAGCGGCCTGACCAGCGTGCCGGGGGCCACAGGCGACGCTCGGAGTCAACGTTCAGCTTTCGGTGGCGGCCTTACGGGTCCGACGCGGCTTCGCAGCGGCCTCAGCATCATCTGCGGCAGCTTCTTCGGGGGAGACGGCGCCATTGGCCGAGGCAACGGCGGCCAGGCCATGCACCGCGTGCAACAACTCGTCAAGCTGGGCCTGCATGTCGTCCAGGCGCATCTCAATATTGGTCAGGCGCGAGGCCAGGCTGATCACCTCGGCGCGCGAGGGCATATTGATCTGCGACAGGTAGGTCTCCATGTACTGGTTGACGGCCTGACGAATCGGAGCGGAAGCTGCGAGAAGCGTGTCGAGCTGCAAACCGATGGCATTGGCGAAGACCTCGGTGTTGACCAGAGCGGCCATTCCTTTGGCCCACGCATCAAGATTGGCGTCGCGAATCGTGCGCCAGGTTCCGATCGGATCGTTCGGATTAAACCCGTCATTCGGGCTCTGGCTCATATCTGGTCTCCTTTGACGGTATTACGCAGCACAGGCATGTCCGGGGCTCTGGCAATTTACTTGTAGGGTATTCCAGATAGTTACTGCGCGGTTACATGGGTTCATTAACCTTCTGTGCGACTGAGCCGCACCCTGCGGGAAGGAGGAATGGAGAGGCGCGACGCCTCTCCGTCGGGCTACCTCTTCCCAAACCCTCTCCACCGGGAGGGATGTGGCATCATGCGCGCACGGCGATCTCGTACACCTGGCGCATGGGATACTCGACCCCGCTCAGCGCCAGCTCCAGGGCATAGCGCCCGGCGCGGGCGGGCGTGAGCCGGAGCCGGTCGGCCTCGAGCGGCAGACAATCGGCCGCCAGTTCGACCCGGCGGCGCACGTCGGCGAGGGGTTGTCCGCCGGGGTCGCACAGGCGCGTTTCCAGGATGGCGTCCTGGAAGGAGCGACGCGCGTCGTTGACCACGTAGAGGGGCAAATCGAGGGCCTCGCCGATGGCGTAGGTGCGCGGCGGGTAGAGACAGAAGGCGTACTGGGGGCTGAAGGCTACCTGGAGCGCGTAGTAGGAGCGTTTGGGCACGCGCCAGTAATCCACAACGCTCCAGAGAATGGCCGGGTAGGGATCGACGAAGAGAAACGGCACAATGCCCCCGGTGGGGCGGTATTTGTGGGCGCGCAACCGGTCAATGTAATAGCGGTTGATGAAGATCTGATAGTCCTGGGACATATCGATCATCTCGGCCAGTGACTCGGCCTTGCGCCAGGCGATCCAGTTTGACATAATATCCGCCTGAAAGCTGTGGCGCTCCTGGAGGCGCCGCACGTCGGCCTCGCTGAGACAGGGTGGCATAAACTTCAGCGCGCTCTCCAGATTGGGGAAGCTCTGCGCCCCGAACTCGGTGACGAAGGCCATGTTGGCGGGGAAGCGTTTGTGCATCACCTCGGCATCGTCGAGGGTGCCATAGTTGCGGTACCAGCCAAAGTACACGTGCGCATCAGTGCCCTTGCGCACGTAGGGGATGTCAACCTCGCCTGATGAGCGTACCGCCGGGCGGGTGGGATCTTCCTGTTCGGCGACCTCTTTAAGCTGGGTATCGAGCACGTCGCGGTTCCAGCTAAACCCGAAGGCGGTGCGGTAGGTGCGGAGCCGGCTGAGGAGCGACTCGTCGGCGGTGTCTTCGATGACCACCGGCTCGTTGTGCATGCACCAGACGCCGATGCAGGGATGGCTCCCCAGCAGCCGGACCATGTGCCGCACCTGGCGCTGCGCTTCGGGCAGGATGCGGCGGGCGTACAGCCACTGGAGCGGAAAGTCTTGCCAGAGTAGTATACCGGCCACATTTGCGGCCTCATAGAATGCTGGATGGTCCACGTGGGCGTGAACGCGCAGCAGGTTCATGTGGCAGGCGCGGGCCAGTTCGAGATCCTGGGCGCAGCGCTCGGCGGTCATGGTGGCAATCCGCATGTCGCCGGGCGGGTAGTTGTTGCCCTTGACCAGGAAGCGCACGCCGTTTAGATGGGGGATCCAGTTGCGCAGTTCAAAGGTGCGCACCCCGAAGGTGATCTGCCGGGCGTCGCTCAACCGGTCGTCGATCAGCAGTTCAATGGTCACGTCGTAGAGATCGGGCTGGCCCAGGTCGTGCGTCCACCAGAGTCGGGGTTCGCGCAGCTTCAGCAGGCCGCCGAGTTCCTGGCGTCCGCGGCGCAGGGCGCGGCGCTGCTCGATGATCTGTGTCTCGCCGCTGAAGGTGCGCGGCGCGAAGCTGAGGCGCAGGGTCGCCTGGGCCTCGATGGCGGCGTCCACGTCAAGGTCGAAGCGCAGTTGCGCTGTGCGCTCGTCGCAGGCCAGGGTGAGCAGGCGCGCATGGCGCAACCGCACAGGGCCGCTGGCGTGCAGTTCGACCGGCAGCCAGATGCCGCCGGGGTTCGCGCGGGGGTCGAAGCAGTCCCAGTGGGAGAAGACGCCGGTGATCATGGTCTTATCGAGCTTGTTGCGCTCGTCCGGACAATCAACTTCTACCAGCAGGGTGTTTTCGGCCTGGAGGATGTCGCTGACCTCGACCTCATTGGGAACGAAGTAGCCTTCGTGGGCGCCGAGGTCCACGCCGTTGAGGTAGGGGCGCGAGTAGTAAAAGATGCCGTTGAGGCGCAGCCAGTGGCGCACGGCCTGGCGCCGATCCGCCGAGGCGGGCTGTAGCGCCAGGGTATCGCCCGGGCGCTGCGGGTCAAGAGCGAACTGGCAGCGGTAGACCACTTTCCCGGCGTGCTCTTCGAGGCCCGGCAACTGCTGCCAGTGGGCCGGCACGTGGGCAGGCAGCCAGCCCTCGTCGCTGCGGGGGTAGATGCCGTTGCGAAACGCCGTCAGTGGCCGGATCTGCCAGTGATCCGTGAGGGTTTGGAGAAGCATAGTTTTTGGAACCAGCGGGCAGATTGGAGGGGCCAGGGATGTTACGCCGCCACGCGGGGAACCCGGAGTTCCGCGTGCCCCTGCCGGATGGGGGTTGCGGAGGGCGCGGCCCTCCCGACTAACCCCGTATTGTATCCTCATTGTGCGCGGCATCGCCGCAGGGACCAGTGTCGTAACGCGCGCGCCCGGCCAGGACCGGACGATTACAGTTCACGCAGCACCTGCCAGTATACCGCCATCCGCTGGCGCCGCAGGTCGGGGCGATGGCCCAGGAGTGCCTTGGCCGCTTCGATGACCAGTTCGCCGGCGAAGCCGAGGCGGAGAAAGGCGCGGAGCGCGGCGGCGAACCGCCAGCCGTACCACATGCGCGCCAGAAGTATTTTACTGCGATTGAAGTGAATGTGGCGCTGCGCCGGGACCTGGTCGCTGCTTTTGCCCTCGTGGTGTATGACGATGGCTTCGGGGAGGTACCAGATCGGCGCCGCCACGGCGTTGCGAGTCCGGCCCAGGCGTTGCTCCCACTCCAGTTCTTCACTATACATAAAAAAGCGCTCGTCGAGCACGCCGGCCTCGCGAATCGCCTCGCTGCGGACGAGCAGGGCGGCGCCCACCAGCCAGTCCACAGGTTGCGCCTGCTCATCGGGGGTGTCGGCGCAGCGGTAGCGCCGCGCCCAGGGGTTCGCCGGCCACAGCCGGTCAAGCGGGGTGCTCTCCCAGAAGAAGGTCATGCGGGTGGGAAAGCGCCGGCGCGAGGACTGCACGCTGCCGTCGGCGTAGCGCAGTTGCGGCCCGACCGCGACCACGTCGGGGTGGCGTTGCAGGAAGCGTACCAGGCGCGGGATGGCATCGCCGACCGGCTCGGTGTCGGGATTGAGCAGCAGGGCGAAGGCCACGTCGCGGGTCACGAGTTGGCGCAGGGCCAGGTTGTTACCCCCGGCGAAGCCCAGGTTGGCCCCGGCTTCGATCAATCGCACATGGGGAAAGGCGGCGCGCAGCAGCGCCGGTGTGCCATCGGCGCTCTGGTTGTCCACCACGATCAGCTCATAGGTGATGCCACTGCCCGCCAGCGAGGCTTCCACTGCTCGCAGGCAGCGGCACAGGAACTCGCGGACGTTCCAGGAGACGATGACAATCGCCAGGTCGCTCACGGGAGGCTCTCGTCGGCCAGGAGGGTGACCGTGTCGGTATGGCCGGCTTCGGCGAAGATCAGCACCTCGTTGTGCTCGTGGAGCCAGGCAACGGGCAGTTTGTAAGCTACCTGCGGGCCGATCTGCCAGAAGCGCCCGATGTTGTGCCCGTTGAGCCAGATCTGGCCCTTCTCCAGCCGGCCTGGTTCGATCCGCAGAGCGCAAACGCGCGGCAGCGCGTTGCGCCCGAAGCAGGCGCGGTACCACGCCGGGCCGCCGGCGGGCGCGACGCCAGCGCCGACCTCCACACCGGGGCGGAAGCTCCAGGCCGCGGGGAGGGGCCGCGCGGGGTCGTAGGTGACGAGCGTCGCGCGCCAGGGCGCGCCAGCGTAGCCCTGGAGCAGCAGCGCCAGCACGTTAACGCCGGGGCGCAGCAGGTGCGTGACATCGTGTTTGATCCAGCCGTGGCTGTGGTGACGGCTAAAGCGGTCAATTGCCAGGCCATTGACAAAGAGCGCCCCGCTGCCGCGATCGGCGCTGCTGAGGTGCAGCACGGCGCGACAGGCGTCGGGCACGCTAATTTCCCGCAGCAGCCAGAGCACCGGTGCGGTGAAGGGCATGCGCCCCAGGTGGACGCCGGCCGCATCGGGGCGCACGGTAGTCGGGCGCGCGCGGGCAACCGCTTCGCCAGCGAAGGGCACTTCCTGCCACAGAGCGATCCAGCCGTCCGCGATGTCCTGCTCAGCGCCGCCGAGGTAGAGGGTATCGAGCAGCCCCTTACGCTCGCCCAGTCCCAGGCCGTAGTTGAAGCGCCCGAGGTTATCGGCCAGGAAGCGCAGGTCGTGGCGCCCGGCGTCCAGACGCAGCGGCAGGGTCGCGCGCGGCCCCGTGGGGTCAACGCCCAGGACGCCGAGTTCCCTTCCGTTGGCAAAGACGCGGAGCCGATCGCCGACCCAGGGCGCAACCAGCGTGGTATCCAGGGGCGCGTCAAGGTCAAGGAGGGCGCGGTACCAGCCATAGCCGTAGTCGCAGCCGAGTTGTTCCAGCGGGAGGGGCGCTTCAAGGGGATGCCAGCCCTCCTCGGTGGTCAGATCGGCCACCGGGAGTCGTTCGACGGGCAGGGTCAGGCGCGCCTGGCGCGGCGGGAGGGGCTGCGGAGCGATCCGCGGCTCGCCGTTGGGAGTGGGCAGGCACCAGGCCGCCGCCTCGGCGCTGAGTACCATGACCCGCAGGGCGCCGGCGGCGCCCCGGAGGTCGAGGGTGGCCTGGTCGCTGGCGATCCAGTAGCGCAGGTGCAGGGTGGCATCGCTCAGGCGCGGCAGCAGCCCCGCATCGGCCCGCAGCACTTCCAGGGGTGCGCCGAGGCCGGGCAGGGCCAGCTCCAGCTCGCCCTGCTCGCCAGGCTGACCGTAGACGATCAACAGGTGCTGATGATCGTCGCTCCAGAAGCCCAGCAAGCGCCCGGTATGGCAGACGAGGGCCATCCCTTCGGCCAGCGGCAGGTGGGCGAAGACCGGGCGGATCGTGGCGGGTTCCACGTCCACGCTCAGGTGGCGGGGCGGGTCGGCCAGCAGGACTTCGTAGGTTCGGCCCTCCAGGTCGGGGTTCTGGAGGAAGGTGGCCTGAAAGTGGCGCCAGGGTTCGGGCGCAGCAGGGCCGGCGCGCACGGTGCGGAAGGGAGCGGCGCCGCCCTCGCTGCGCCCCTGAACCGCGGGGGGCGCGAGCACGGTCAGGCCGCCGGGCACAGCGTCGGCGAGGATGGGGGCCAGGCGGGCGCCGAAGCAGGCCAGGAAGAGATGGTGGCGTCGGGCGACCAGCGCTTTGGCGCGCAGCTCGCCGTACTCGCCGACGGGGGCGTCATAGTCGTAGCTGGTGGTCATATGCACCAGATCGCCGCCGACGGTGCGCCCGCCCCAGAAGCCGAAGTTGGTGCCTCCGGCCCACATCCAGTGCGAAAAACCGGCGCAGCCCACGGCGGTAAGCTGGTGGAGGGTCATATCGAGCTTCGCCGCCGTCTTGCGTATCTGGCGGCTCGCGCCCCAGGTATCGAACCAGCCGCTCCACAATTCGCTCACGATCATCGGATTATCCGGCCAGAGGCTGCGGGTCTGCACGAGCTTCGCGGCGATACCACTCCAGCCATTGCGAAACTCGGGCCAGCCAGGGGTGGCGCCCATGCAGGTGTAGAGGGGCACTTCGATGCCCCGCTCCAGTAGGGCGCGGGCCAGGGTCTGCTGATGGGCATCGTGGCCATAGACGCCGGAGGCCCAGTGCTCATTTTCGATCTGGCAGAGGATCACCGGGCCGCCGCGGGTATACTGGCGCGGGGTGATAATCGGCAGCAGATGGTCGAACCAGCGCAGCGCCGCTCCCAGGTAGCCCTCGCTATCCACGCGCAGGCGGATGGAGGGGTCGGCGCTGAGCCAGGCGGGGATGCCGCCATTCTCCCACTCGGCGCAGATATAGGGACCGGGGCGGACGATAACCTTCAGGCCCAGCTCGTGGCAGAGGTCAAGAAAGGCCCCAAGGTCAGCCTCAGCGTGGAAATCGAACACCCCGGGATGGCGTTCGTGGCGGTTCCAGGGGATAACCGTATCAATCGTGTTGAGGCCGGCCCAGCGCGCCTGTTCGAGCAGGGGGCGCCACTCGGCCCGGGGCCAGCGGAAGTAGTGCACGCAGCCGGCCAGCAGGTAGAACGGCTCGCCGTTGAGGTGGAGACCGTCGCGGTCGATAGTTACTGAAGGGCTCACGGGAGACACCTATGCGGCTGTGCCGCATAAGAACAAGATGAGAACAGGTTTATGCTTGGGAGGGCTTCGCCCTCCTAAACCCTCCCGGTGCGGAGGGCTTGCCGCCCCGATGGGTGGGGGTATAGAGGAAACCGGGTTTCCCCCATTTTTATATCAGGATTATAGCAAAGTCAGTTTGATTGTGTGTAGAGATCTCGTTACCCTCCCCTTTCTCCTCAACCGTCTATGCGGCTGCGCCGCACAACGCCAGCATGAACATACTTGTTCCTGGAAGGGCGTAGAGGCGCGGCGCCGCCGCGCCTCTACGCCCAAACTCTCCCGCGCGCGGGCTATTTTCACCTCAGGGGGTATACTGCACCTGGCATCGGCGGTGCGCAGCACCGCCACGCTGCCCTTATCGCAACCCTGTTTGCCAGCACGAATGCAAGGAGTATCATATGACCTCACTTCACCGCCTGATTGCCATTATGACGATCTGGATCGTTATCGGCGCGGTGCTGATCACAATGTTCAGCGTGTCGTTCCTGGGCGCGCTCGCGCCGCTGTGGCTGCTGCTGCTCACGGCGCTAATCGTTGGCGGGGCGACGTTTGCTACGGTGGTGCTGGCGCGCGCTGGCCATGACAGGGATTTAGGAGATAGGAGGTAGGAAATAGGCTCCTATATGCGGGCGAGACGCTCGCGCTCCTCAGTTTGCCAGCAGGATCGTTGCAACAGCATTGCGCCACCGGAGGGATCAACGCTCGCCCTCACCGAAGGGCCACTGGCAACCCGCGAGCTCCTTGAAGACGCTGGGGGTCGTACACTGCTCACCCCCGCCGAGCGCGAACCGTCTCTGGCGGCGCGCTCCTCCGATGAGCGATGGTGCGGGCGGTCGTCCCGCATCAGGCGCCGCCCTCAGGGCCCTCAGAACCACTGAGGTACTGAGGGTGTGAGGGCACTGAGGTGGGCCGTGGGGCAGCCGGGCACGCGATGCGACCGCGCAGGACTAACGCAAACCTGGCGTGCTCCTGGCCGCCCTCAGTGCCCTCAACCCTTCACCACCTCAGTGATCCCGGCATCCTACCGTATCTCCTGCACCTGCCTGTCGGTTCATCAGTAGGGTCCAGCATCTTCCAGGAGCACCGAGATGGGCGAATCGACCACGCAGGACTATGTAGACGACTCCTATGCCGCCTCGGCGACTACCGCCCTGATCATCGCCGCGCCGCTGGAGGTGCATCGCACGCTTGGCCCCGGATTCCAGGAGGTCATCTACCAGCGGGCGCTTGCGCTTGAGTTGCCGGCCCACGGCATCGAGTGCGAGCGCGAAGTGTCCATCGATGTTTTCTACAAAGGGCGTCACATCGGACGCCGTCGGGTCGATTTTGTCGCCGCCGGGGTTATGGTCGAGCTGAAGGCAAAGGCGGTGATCGAAGACGTGGACTTCATCCAGACACTTTCGTACCTCAAGGCGTCGGGGTTCAAGATAGGGCTCCTGCTCAACTTCGGCGGTCGGCGGCTCGAGATTCGTCGGCTCGCAAACTAGTATGCCAGGTGCTCGCGTCGGCGGTTGTAGCGCTCAGATGGCGAATGCTGCCATCAGGTGTCGGGGCCGCGATGGTATAATCTGAGTGATTGGCTTATCGTAAGGGATCGCAGATGACGACACTGCTTCAGCAGGCCTTAGCAGAGGTCCAGAAGCATGCGCCGGAACGGCAAGATGCGATTGCGGTGCTGAACCTCATCGTTGCCTCAGCCCTGCGCGTTCGTTCCAGGGCCGAGGCAACGTCCTTCATTGCACCCGCTGCGCTTCACGCCCAGCCGCGGGTTCGTTCGACGGCGCGCTGCCAGCGCGCCAGCAGCGCGGCGCGCGCCTCGGGGGCGAGGCGCGGCTCGAAGGTGTCTGCGCCATGGTCGAGCAGGCGCGGCAACGCCTCCGGCCTCGCCCAGACCCCGGCGGCCAGGCCGGCCAGCAGCGCCGCGGCGCGCACGCTGGTTTCAGTGTCGGCGGCGCGCACGATGCGCACGCCGGCCACGTCGGCCTGGATCTGACAGGCGGTGTCGCTGCGCGCCAGGCCCCCGCCGACGCGCAACTCGCCGATTGCCAGGTTGCCTTCCTGCTCCATGGTGTCGAGGATCGCGCGAAGCTGACAGCCGATGGACTCAAAGAAGGCGCGGGCAATGTGGCCGGGTGTGGTGCCAAGGGTCACGCCGAGGATGGCGCCGCGGGCGCTGCGGTCCTCGTCGGGCACACCCAGGCCGGTGAAGGCGGGGACGAACACCACGCCGTCGCTGTGGGGCGTCACTCGGGCCAGGGCGTCGAGGTCGCCCGCATGACGGATCAGGCGCATCTGGATGAGCCAGCGCACCACCGCGCCGGTGACGGTCATGTCGGCTTCCAGGGCGTAGGTTGGCGTGCCGGCGATCTCCCAGGCCAGGTAGGTCTTGCAGACGCCCTGGGGCGGCGCGATGGGGCCGGCGACCACATTGACAAACGAGGCGGTGCCGTGGGTGGCGACGGCCTCGCCGGGGGCGCGGCAGTCGTAGCCGAAGAGGGCGGCCTGCTGGTCAGTGATCATGGCCGTCACGGGCACGTGGGCGTCGCCGATGCGCAGGGTGCCAAAGTGGTGCAGAGTCGGGCGCGGGGCGGGCAGGGCCGCGCGCGGCAGGTTCAGGTAATCCAGCCACTCCTCCCACAGCGCCCGGCGCCGCGGGTCGAAGACGGTCATGGCCTGGAGTAGCGAGTAGTCGAGGGCGTGCTCAGCGGGGTGGCCGAGGGCCTGGATAAGCCAGCCGGCGCTGAGCGAGACGCGCAGCGTGCCGTGCTCGGCGGCGCGACGGAAGGCCGGGTCGTGACGCATGCGCCAGGCCATGTGCATGGCCGAGCAGTAGGGGCCGGGGAACTGGCCGAGGCGGGCGCGGCGCTCAGTAGCGCATTCCCACCGGTCGGTCTCCGCCACCAGGGGAACGGTGCGCAGATCCTGCCAGGTGATCGCGTTGCCGATGGGGCGACCGGTGCGCGCGTCCCAGGCGAACACGGTATCGCGCTGCGAGGTGATGCCGCAGGCGACGATGGCGGCGGGGGCGCAACCGGCGCGAGCGATGGCCTCATCGAGCGCCTCGCGCACGCTGCGGGCGACAGCGGCGGGCCGTTGCTCGACCCAGCCGGGCCGGGGGTAGAGCCGGGCTACCGGGCGGTAGCCGTAGCCGCGCACCGCGCCCGTGCGGTCCAGAAGCACGGCGCGGCTGCCACTGCCGCCCTGGTCAATCCCCAATACCAGTGTGTCGGCCACGCTGCCCCCTGCAATACCCGTGCCGTGTTGCGCTCCCGTGGGGTCGCAGCGTGTGCTGTGCTGCGCGCCCGGGCTTGAGTCTTCGTATTATACTTAATTAAGCGCTGAGGTGAACATAGCCCGCCCGCGGGAGGGTTTGGGCGTAGAGGCGCGGCGCCGCCGCGCCTCTACGCCCTCCCAGGAACCAACCCGCCCGCGGGAGGGTTTGGGAGGGTGAAGCCCTTCAACGGGTTTCACCTGTTCTGGAATGGGCTTCCTGGGACGCGGGGGGAAATGGGCCAACGAATGGGAAACGAATAAACGAATGCGCAAGGTGTGCCTGACTCTGAGGTGAACATAGCCCGCGCGCGGGAGGGTTTGGGCGTAGGGCGTAGAGGCGCGGCGGCGCCGCGCCTCTACGCCCTCCCAGGAAACAGCCCGTCAGCGGGGAGGGTTTGGGAGGGCGCAGCCCTCCCAAGAACAAGTATTTCCATTCTGGCGTTGTGCGCTATGCGCATGACCGTCTAACGTGAACATAGGGAACCCGGGGTTCCCCACGTCCCTGCCGGCTGGAGCGCCAGGCGCCCCCAACGGCGGTTGGGGTGTGGGGAAACCCCGGGTTCCCCACACCCCTCCCTGGCGGGAGGGTTTGGGAGAGCATAGCCCTCCCGGGAAAAACCTATGTTCATCCTGTCGTTGTGCGGCGCAGTGGCACGTGGCCGGATTGGTATAATGCGCCTGTTGTGCATCTTTCAATCCTGCGAAAGGATCTCCAATGATTGTGACGCTCCCTGAACGCGCCGAGGCGCCTGTCGAGTATACCTGGGATCGCGCCAGCATCTACCCTGACCAGGCTGCCTGGGAGGCCGATGCGCGCGCCTTTGAGGCGGCACTGGACGCAGTGGCCGGTTACCGGGGGCGTCTGGGCGAGGCGCCGGAGCTGCTGCTGACCTGGCTGCGTTTTGCTGACGGTTTGCGGGTCGCAATGGGCCGGCTCTTTGTCTACGCCCATATGTGCTTCGATGAGGATACGACCAACCAGGCGGCAGCGGCGCTGCGCGAGCGCGCCATCGCTCTCTATGCGCGCCTGGGGGCGGCCACCGCCTTCGTCGAGCCGGAGTTGCTGGCGTTGAGCCGGGAGCGGCTGGAGGCGCTCATTGCTGCCGAGCCGGGGCTGGCCCTCTATCGGCACTACTTCGACAACCTGCACCGCCGCGCGGCCCACGTGCGCCCGGTTGAGATCGAGCAGATCCTGGCGCGCGCCGGCGAGCCCCTCAGCGCGTCCCACAGCGCCTATCTGATGCTGGCGGAAAGCGACCTGCGCTTCGCCGCCGCCGAGGATAGCGCCGGCATACGGCACGAGGTGGCTTCCGGTACCATCGAGGAGTTGTTGCAGAGCCCCGACCGGACCCTGCGCCGACACGCCTGGGAGCATTTCCAGGATGGCTTTCTGGCCTTTAAGAACACCTTCGGCGCGATCTACGCCGGGAGTGTCAAGGCTGACGTCTTCCTGGCCCGCTCGCGGGGCTACGCCGATACGCTGAGCGCAAGGCTGGACCACGACAATCTCCCCCGGGCGGTGTACGATAACGTCATCGCGGCCTGCAACCGTCACCTGCCGCTCTGGCACCGCTACTGGGACATTCGGCGGCGCGCCCTGGGGCTGGAGGTGATGGAGCCCTGCGATATCTTTGCGCCGCTCGCGCCGCCGTACCAGGTGCCATACGAGCGCGCGGTTGAACTGGTCTGCGCCAGCGTGGAACCTCTGGGTGCCGAGTATGCGGCGGTGGTGCGGGCCGGGCTGACCCACCAGCGCTGGGTGGATGTCTACCCCAACCGGGGCAAGACCAGCGGCGCCTATTCCTCCGGCAACTACGACACATACCCCTTCATATTGCTCAACTACGACGGCGCCCTCAGCGGTGTCAGCACCCTGGCCCACGAGCTGGGCCACTCGATGCACTCCTGGCTGGCCAACCGCGCCCAGCCGCCTGTCTACGCCGATTACTCGACCTTCGTGGCCGAGGTGGCCTCGAACTTTAACCAGGCCCTGCTGCGGAGCTACCTGCTCGCCCAGAATCCGGCGCGAGAGGTGGAGATCGCCATCATCGAGGAAGCGATGAGCAACTTTCACCGCTATCTGTTCCTCATGCCGATCCTCTCCCAATTCGAGCAGCAGGTTCACGCATGGGTAGAGGCAGGCGAGCCGGTGACCGCCGACAGGATGATTGACCTGCTGGCGGGCCTGTTCGAGCGCGGGTACGGGCCGGCGGTGCGGGTCGAGCCGGCGCGAAGCGGGATTGCCTGGGCCCAGTTTCCGCACCTGTACAGCGCCTTCTACGTCTTTCAATACGCCTCAGGCATCGCTGCGGCCAACGCCCTGGCCGACCGGGTGCTCCAGGGCGAGCCTGGCGCCGCCGAACGGTACCTGGACTGTCTCCGCGCAGGTGGCTCGCGCTACCCACTGGAGATCCTGGCCCTGGCGGGGATCGACATGCGCGCGCCCGAGCCCCTGGAGCGCGCCTTTGCGGTTCTGAAGCGCTTTGTGGATCGCCTGGAGGGTTTGCTGTTTGCCTGATGAATATGGGGAACCCCGGTTTCCCCATATCCCAACCGCGGTTGGGAGCGGCTGGCGCCCCCGCAGGCAGGGGGATGGGGAAACGAGCGCTGCGCCCTCCCAAGCCCTCCCCCCGGGGAGGGGCGTGGGGAACCCCGGTTTCCCCACGTCCCAACCGCGGTTGGGAGCGGCTGGCGCCCCCGCAGGCAGGGGTGCGGTTCGACAGGCTCACCGCAGGTGGGGAA
>CAKZKA010000284.1 GCA_937120965.1 uncultured Chloroflexota bacterium | reverse complement strand
CGGTGAGCCTGTCGAACCGCCTGCGGTGAGCCTGTCGAACCGCCTGCGGTGAGCCTGTCGAACCGCACCCCTGCCCGGGGGCGCCAGCCGCTCCCAACAGCGGTGGGGGGTGGGGAAACCGGGTTTCCCCATTCCCCCTCCCTGCGGGGAGGGTTTGGGAGGGCGGAGAGGCGCGGCGCTATCGCGCCTCTCCGCCCAATCCCTTCCGCTACTCCTCGGTCGGCACAGGCGAGGCGGGATGCCCATCGCCGGTCAGTTCAGTATCCTCCCAGCGCAGCGACTCAATCGCACCGATGTCGTGGAGATGGGCAACGTCGTTATAGACATTGAGCCGCCAGAGATCGCGTCCGCGCCGATTGACCAGTTCCCAATGGGTGATACTGGTATTGCGGGTGTGAAAATCGGCTGACGGGACCACCATGCCCGGCATGCGGAAGAAGTGTATAAACGAGCAATCGATCACCCCGCCGTGGCAAATGACCACGATGGTCCTGCCAGCGTGCTCAGAGGTGATGCGGGTCAGGGCGTGAGCCACGCGCAGGGTAAAGGCGGCCCAGCTCTCGCCCCCCGGCGCGATGGGGCGCAGCGGCGCGTTGGCAAAATCCGGCAAGCCGAAGGTGCTCCAGGCCTCCTGGTTGCTCATCCCATCGGCCGCGCCGACCCGCAGTTCCTGCACCTCATCATCGAAGATAATCGGCAGGCCGAGGGCCGGACGGACGATCTCGGCAGTCTGGCGGGCGCGAGGCAGGGTGCTGGAGATCAGCACATCGGCCTTCAGCTCGCCGCGGGCCAGGCGATCGCGCAGGCGCTGAGCCTGAGCGACGCCCCGGGGCGTCAGGCCCTGATCCCCGCGCATCCCGGCGACGATGGGCTGCACGTTGGCCCAGGCCTCGCCGTGGCGAATGAGGTAGAGATGGGTCATGGTCCAGCCTCTCCATACACAACGCGCATCACGTTGGACAACCCACGCATCCCGGCCACTCGCCATTGCCAGAGGTTTTCCGGGAGGGCCGTGTCGTCCCGGTTCCTCTCAACCGGCGAGGCGCGGTTGGGCACACACAGGGCAAGCGAAAAACCCGAGATTCCCCGATCAGCCCTTACTCAAGGCCTGCACTTTGATACTCAACCCGTACAGCTTGATAAACGCCTCGGCATCCTTCTGGTTATAGACCATATCGGGGCCGAAGGTGGCCAGATCTTCATTGTAAAGCGAGAAGGGAGAGCGACGGCCCGCAATAATGATGTTGCCCTTGTAGAGCTTCAGGCGCACATCGCCGGTCATATTGCGCTGGGTGACGCGGACGAACGCATCGTAGGCTTCGCGCACCGGGGTAAACCAGCGCCCATTATAGACCAGATCGGCGTAGTCAATCGCGATCCGATCCTTTGCGCGGAGGGTCTCCTTATCGAGCACGATACTCTCGAGTTCGCGATGCGCGGTGTAGAGCAGCGTGCCGCCGGGGGTTTCGTAGACGCCGCGGCTCTTCATCCCCACCAGGCGGTTCTCAACCAGGTCCACCCGGCCAATGGCATGGCGCCCACCGATGAGGTTCAGGCGCTCGACCAGTTCCACCAGGCCGAGGCGTTCGCCATTGACGGCGACGGGAGCGCCCTGTTCAAAGCTCAGGGTGAGGTATTCCGGCTCATCGGGCGCGCTCTGGGGGCTGGCGCTGACCTGGTACATGTCCTCTTCCGGCTCGTTCCAGGGGTCTTCGAGAAGGCCCCCTTCGTGGCTCAGGTGCCAGAGGTTGCGGTCACGGCTGTAGATCTTCTCTGCCGTGGCCGTAACGGGTACGTTGTGCTCGGCGGCGTAATCGAGGGCATCCTGGCGGCTACGAATGGCCCACTCGCGCCAGGGGGCGATAATCTTCAGACGGGGATTGAGGGCGAAGTACGTCAACTCGAAGCGCACCTGGTCGTTGCCCTTGCCGGTGGCGCCATGGGCCACAGCATCGGCGCCCTCGGCTTCGGCCACGGCCACCTGGTGTTTGGCAATGATGGGGCGGGCGAAGGAGGTGCCCAGCAAATACTTGCGCTCGTAGATCGCGCCTGCCTGCATAGTTGGCAGCACGTACTCGCGGAGGAACTCCTCGCGCAGATCGCGCACGATGAGCTTGCTGGCGCCGCTCTTAAGCGCCTTCTCCTCCAGACCCTCCAGTTCCTCGCCCTGCCCAATATCGGCGCAGAAGCAGATCACCTCGCAGCCATAGTTTTCGCGCAGCCACGGCACGATCACCGACGTATCCAGGCCACCCGAGTAGGCCAGCACGACTTTTTTCACGTCGCCTTTCGCCATCGCGCACCTCGCTGTTCACTCCGCACGAACCGCCGCGGTCGCGGCGTCCACAAAAAGAGGCCAGCCTGCCCTCGGGCAAAGCTGGCCTGCTGCCAGTACGGCGGGCAAGCGCGGCTAGCCGGGGCGCGGGGCGGGCCGACGACGGAGATGGCGACGGTGATCGCGGGGCGAGCTGCCCCACGTTGCCAGCACCCATCTTCCAGACCTGCTCTGCGCCACCCGGGCCATAACCGCGCTCCGTAGTATGCATCAGCTTCGCGGCGGCAGTATAGCACAGCGCCCCCGCAGCGTCAATGCGGGGTCGGGCCGCGGGGGAGGTGTTCACGTATGGGGTAAGGCGTCACCCCGGGTGCGCGGGCGTCCCGCCCGCAAGGGCCTGAATGCGGGCAAGATGCCCGCGCACCCGGGAGAAGTGTGAACACGTACGGTGTGGGGGAGGTGTTCGACGCCGGGGTAGCCACGCACGCCGGGGAGCGGGGGCGGTCCGCCTTTTCAGGTGTAGCGTATATGGCGGATGGCCTCCTGATGCGCTGCTGGTCCTCACCCCCCTGCACCCCCTTCGGCTCCGCTCAGGCAAGCCTCTCCCTGAGCGGACTATGCACGACCCACAAGTTGGGTGAGGACAAACCCGCCTGAGTTGCCCTCAACCGCTCCGTGGGTCCGTAGGATTGCTGGCGCTCAGGGGTGGGCAGGTCCTCACCCCCCCATCCCCCCTCTCCACCTGCGGTGGAGAGGGGGGCGGGAGCAGTGTCGTGTCCGGAGGGGAGCGCCCCCAGAAACTCTACACCTGAGAGTGGGTTGCGCCCCCAGAAACCTTCCACTTGAGAGCCCCAACCTTCCCCGAGGGGAGGGGCGTGGGGAAACCCGGTTTCCCCAATGTTTATATCAGCCGTCCATACGGCTGCGCCGCACAACGCCAGAATGAAAATATTTGTTCCTGGGAGGGCTGCGCCCTCCCAAACCCTCCCCGCGGGCGGGCTATTTCCTGGGAGGGCTGCGCCCTCCCAAACCCTCCCCGCGGGCGGGCTATTTTCACCTCAGAATGAGCATATTTGTTCCTGGGAGGGCTGCGCCCTCCCAAACCCTCCCCGCGGGCGGGCTATTTTCACCTCAGAATGAACATATTTGTTCCTGGGAGGGCTGCGCCCTCCCAAACCCTCCCGCGGGCGGGCTATTTCCTGGGAGGGCTGCGCCCTCCCCAACCCTCCCCGCGGGCGGGCTATTTCCTGGGAGGGCTGCGCCCTCCCAAACCCTCCCGCGGGCGGGCTATTTTCACATCAGTCCGAGACGCAGCGCTGCTGCGTCTCAGACGCAGCAGCGCTGCGTCTCTACGCCCACCGGCTGCGGGTGAGCGCCCGACGGATGAGCGCCCGGCGCAGCTCGCTGATCTCGGCTGCGGGGGGTAGCGGCGCCGGGCGGCCGCGGTAGCGCTCGGTCGCGTAGGCGCGGGCAATGGCGCGGATGGTATGGCGATGGGCGGGCAGGGCCGCGCCGAGGGTGTCGGCGTACTCGTCGGGGGTCTGGGAGGGGTGTTGGGGCAGGCCACTCCAGCCGGCCAGGAGGGCCATGCCGGCGTAGGTTGCCGCGACGGGGCCGAGGCCCCGCGTTTCGCGGCGCCAGCTCCAGTACAGCGCTCCTGCAACCAGGCCGACGATGAGCAGAGCTACTTCGATGATCGGCAGGCCGCGAGGGGCGCTGCTTCGCGCCTGTTCTGGCGCCTGCGACACCATCGGCACGCGGGCCGGCTCCAGGAGGCCCTCGTCCAGTTCGTCGAGCGGATCGCGGGTATCGCGGGGCGCCGGGTTGCCCACCGCCGGATCGGGCGCATCTTCGCCCAGCGCGCCGGTGAGCGGGCGCTGCGGCAGGCTGGTATAGGCGGCCGGGGTTGGCTCGAAGCGCTCCCAGCCAAAACCAGGGAAGTAGACCTCGGGCCAACTGTGGGCCACACTCTCCCGCACCACGTACACGCCGCGTTCGGCATCAAACTCGCCCCCGGCGTAGCCGCGCACCCAGCGGGCGGGAACGCCCTGCGAGCGCAGCAGCACCACCATCGCCGAGGCGAAATAGTCGCAGTAGCCCTCGCGCTGCTCGAAGAGGAACCAGTCTACCAGATCCCTGCCGGCGGGCGGGGTGGCGATGCTCTCGTTGTAGCGCAAGGTGCGCAGGTAGTCCTGAATAACCATAGCCCGGTCATAGGCGGTGATCGCGCCGGCCTCGCTCACCAATCTGGCAGCCAGTTCGCGGGTGCGCGCGGTGACCGTGTCGGGCAAGTGCAGGTAGCGCTCGCGAACCCAGCGGGGGTACTCATCGCCGGCGGCGCGCAGGCTGCTGATGTCAGCAAAGGAGACCATGGCGGTCACGCTGTAGGTGGCCCCGGAGCGCAAACGCTCGCGGGCGACGATCAGCGCGGTATCGTCGAAGTTGGGTCGCAGGCCCCCGCTGTCGTCGCGGTGGTAGTTGTGTTCTACCAGCACCGGCAGACTGACGCTCCGCGCCGCGCCGCCGACTACCACCAGGTCATCCAGGCGATCCTTTGCCAGCGTAACGGTCTGGGTGATGTCGCGACGCCCTTGCAGATCGCCGAGCGGGATGGCCTCGTCCGGTGCGCGGGGGGTACGCGCCTGTTCGGGAGTGGCGGCGCCGAGGGCAGCGCGGGCCTGTTCGCCGGTGGTGTTCTGCCAGCCGGCGCCATCGTAACGGTCGAAGGCCACCGCGCGCCAGTACTCGTAGCGTACCGAGCGCACAGTCATCACCACCTCGTCGCTGAGCTGCCGCGCCCCGCCGAGGGCCGCGCCGCGGGAGGTAAAGGCCCCGCTGCCGGCCCCCGGGGGGGCGCTGATGGTGCTGAACATATCTTCCCACTGCTCACGGGCGGCGCGGACGGGGCCGCTTAACAGCTCCCACGTGCGGGTGGCCCGGTCGACCGACACGCTGCCGGGCAACAACCCGGTGACGGCGATGAGCGCAGCGCAGCCAACCGTCGCCGCCAGCAGCACGCGCAGGCCCAGCAGATCGGGGTACTCGATCTGCCAGGCGTCCCAGAGCGCCTGGCGCTGGCGCACGTTCTGATATACCAGGAGCAGCAGCGCGGCCCCCAGGAAGATGAAGAAAGCCGTTGTCGGCTTGGGCAGCACATAGGTATAGTTGACCAGCGCGATGGTGGCGTTCATAATGATCGGGCGCCAGACCTGACCCTCGCGCAGCACCGCCCAGGCCGTGCCGTAGGCCAGGCCCCAGCAGAGCAGGCAGAGGGCCAGCACGTAGAGCACAATGTCCTCGCCGCGCCCACCTGAGGCCAGAACGCGCCCCCAGATCAGCCCGCGAAGGACCAGGTCGGTGGCCCGGTCGCGCCAGGTGAGCAGGCGCTCGTCGAGCAGCGGGGTTAAGCTATGCACCACCCAGGTGAGCGCCAGCGCTGCGCTGAGGAGGTGGGCCAGCCAGCGGGGGAGCCAGCGCAGCCCGGCAAACACCACCCCGCACAGCAGGCCGAGGAGGGCCATGGGCCGCAGCGCCTCCAGCCCGGGCGCCCAGCCGGACACCGAGAGCGCATACACGACCGAACCGGTCATCAGCAGGATCAGCAGCGCGCCAGACAGCAGCGTGCCCGGCGCGTGCGCCGATCCCGGCGCGGGGTGTGTTCTGTCTGCCCTCAAAGCCTCACCCCCCGGCTCCCTTTCACATCCCGGTAAGGCCCCACCCCGGGTGTGCGGGCGTCCCGCCCGCAACACCCTGGATGCGGGCACGATGCCCACGCACCCGGGAGACGAGTGAACACGTACGCGCAGAGGAGGACCGGGTTGGCTCTATTCGCATGACCTGAACAGGCGCTGCGCATTCGCCCACACCTGAGCGGCCACATGGTCCAGCGGCTCGTCGCGCAAAGCGGCGAGTCGCTCGGCAACCAGGCGCACGTAGGCAGGTTCGTTGCGCTGGCCGCGGTAGGGGTTGGGAGAAAGATAGGGACTGTCGGTTTCGGTCAGCAGCATGTGCAGCGGGGCCTGGCGAGCGACCTGGTGCAGAGCAGTGGCCTTCGCGTAGGTCAGGGTTCCGGTAAACGAGAGCATGAAACCGAGGTCCAGGCAGGCCTGCGCATAGCTCCAGTCGCCGGAGAAGGCGTGCATCACCCCCGGGTGGCCGCGGGCAGCATCGGCGAGGATGCGCAAGGTGTCGGCCTGCGCGTCACGGCTGTGGATCACCACCGGCAAGCCCAGCTCGCGGGCAAGGGCAATCTGAGCGCGAAAGACCTCCTCCTGGGTGGCCGCGGGGGCGCGCATCCAGTAGTAGTCGAGGCCGATTTCGCCGATGGCAACCACCCTGGGGTGGGCCGCAAGGGCGCGCACCTGCTCCAGATAGTCCGGCGGCGCTTCGTGAATGTGATTGGGTTGCAGGCCGACCACGGCGTAGATCGCGGGGTGGCCTTCGGCCAGGGCCACTGCGGCGCGGGAGGAGGGCAGGTCGTAGCCGATCTCGACGATGCGGGCCACACCGGCAGCCTGGGCGCGGGCGATCGCAGCCTCGCGGTCGCGATCGAACTGGCTCATAGCCAGGTGTGCGTGAGTATCAATAAACACTGGCGCGTGATTCATAGCGCGGGCATTGTAGCATATCGGGTCGCCTGTTTGCGGGCCAGGGCTGCGACCCCGGGGCGAATGCAACGTCCTGGTGTTTGCGCCCTGCGATACGCGCTGCGCGCTCCTCAGGGCGCGAACGCCCCTCCGCCCGCCAGCGGGGAGGGTTGGGGAGGACTACGACGGAAACTCCGACCAGCAGGCGGCGTAGGCGCCGAACCGTTGTACAATAAAAGGCGCATTACCAAACCAGGAGATGGCGCATGCGCGCGATGCTCCGGG
Source organism: uncultured Chloroflexota bacterium (assembly GCA_937120965.1). Classification (GTDB taxonomy): domain Bacteria; phylum Chloroflexota; class Chloroflexia; order Chloroflexales; family Chloroflexaceae; genus JACAEO01. Next base: position 2,228 of record CAKZKA010000284.1, on the reverse strand, counting down.
GGTTGTAGAGTCAGGAAGGGAACGGGGATGGCCCGTCGAAACGGTAGCCAGGAGTTCGCGGTGATCGGCCTCGGGCGCTTCGGCAGTGCCGTAGCCCTCAACCTGATCGAGCGCGGCTACACTGTGCTGGGAATTGATCGCGACCCTGAGATCGTTCAAAAACTGGCCGACCGGATCACCCAGATTGTAGCCCTGGACTCCACCAACGAAGACGCCCTGCGGGCGGTGGATATCACGTCGTTTGAGACGGTGGTGGTAGCCATCGGTACGCACTTTGAAAACAACTTGATGACCACAGTAACGCTGAAGAGCATGGGTGTGAACCGGGTGGTCTGCAAAGCGGTGAGTGAGCGCCAGCAGCAGATTCTGCTGCGGGTTGGGGCGGACCAGGTGGTGCTGCCCGAGCACGAGGCGGGCGCGCGCCTGGCCTGGCGCCTGGCCGAGCCGCGGGTGCTCGATCATCTCGATCTGGGCTCGGGCTTCAGCGTGGCTGAGGTGCGCGTGCCGAGCTGGCTGGTGGGTCAGTCGCTGATGACGAGCGGGTTGCGCAAGCGTTTTGGCATCAACGTGCTGGCGATCAAGCGTGGTGCGCAGATGTTCGTTACCCCCTCCGCCGACATGGTCTTCGCGCGCGAGGATATGATCCTGGTCATCGGCTCCGATCAGTCCATCAGCAGTTTTTGCAGCCAGGCAAGATAAATGCGGATCGCTCCCGATCAGATGGCGCGCCCGGGCCGCCCCCGGGCCGGGGCAACCCGGCGGCCGTTGCCCCCGGCGCCGCGGATCGTGGGTGGGCTGGCCCTGCTGGTCACCCTGGGCACCCTCTTGCTGATGCTGCCCATTTCGGCCCGCGAACGCCCCCTGGCCTGGAACGACGCCCTCTTCACCGCCGTTTCGGCCTTGAGCGTCACCGGCCTCTCAACCGTCACTGTCTCACAGGAACTGTCGCTGATCGGTCAGATCCTGCTGTTGACGGGCATTCAGATCGGCGGCGTCGGCTTCATGGTCGTCGCGGTGGTGATCCAGCGCCTGCTGGGGCGGCGCATCGGCCTGACCGAGCGCATCGCGCTGAGCGACTCGCTGGGCCTGCTCTCGCCCGAGGCGATTGTGTCGCTGACCAGGCGGGTACTGGCGACCGTGCTGGTCTTCGAGATGCTGGGCGCGCTGCTGCTCTACCTGCACTGGCGCAACGACGAGCGCCTGAGCGAGGGCCAGGCGCTCTTCTTTGCCATCTTCCACGCTGTTTCGGCCTTCTGCAACGCCGGTTTCGACCTCTTCACCGGCACGCCGGGGTTCCCCGAAGGCATCCCGCGCGATAACCTCACCCTGGCGATCATGGGCACGCTGATCTTCATCGGCGGGTTGGGCATCCCCGTCATCGCTGATCTGTTAACCTACTACCGCGAGCGACGGCTGTCGCTGCACACCCGTCTCACGTTGATTGTGGTCTCCTTCCTGGTGATGAGCGGCACGCTGGGCTTCTGGGTGGCTGAGATCCGCGGCTCGGGGACGCTCGCCGGCGAGAATCCGCTGCGCGCCCTGCTGATCTGCCTGTTCCAATCGGTATCGGCGCGCACCGCCGGCTTTGTGGGCATTGCCCACTTCGATGAGCTGACGGCCCCGAGCCAGTTGCTCATGGTCACGCTCATGTTCATCGGCTGCGCCCCCGCTTCGATGGGCGGCGGTATTACCACCGGCACGTTCGCAATTATGACCATCTCGCTGTGGAGCTACGCCCGGGGGCTGCCTACGGCCCAGTTCGGCGGGCGCTCCCTGGCGCCGGGCACCTCGCGCAAGGCAGGCGCGGTGCTGACCGTGAGCCTTCTGGTCACCCTGCTCGCCTCCTGGCTGGTGGCGATGACTCACGACGCGCCCCTCGAGCCCGTGGTCTTCGAGGTGGTCTCGGCCTTCGCCACCTGCGGCCTCAGCCTGGGCCTCACTACGGAGTTGAACCTCTTCGGCCAACTGGTGATCTGCCTGGTGATGTTCTGGGGGCGCCTGGGCGCGCTGACTATCGTCGTTGCCATCGCCGGGCAGCAACGACGTACCCAGCTCGTGCAGTATCCAGAGGAGCAGATCCTGATCGGCTAAATCTTCTGAGGTGAACATAGCCCGCCCGCGGGAGGGTTGGGGAGGGCGCTGCCCTGCAACGGGTTTCACCTGCTCTGGAATGGGCTTCCTGCGCCGCAGAGGGGAAATGGGCCAACGAATGGGAAACGAATAAACGA
>CAKZKA010000283.1 GCA_937120965.1 uncultured Chloroflexota bacterium | reverse complement strand
AGGGAGGGGGCGGCCCTCCCAAAGACGCCCCATGTTCATCGCGGCGTTGTGCGCTCCGCGAATGGGGCCTGATGTGATAATACGGGGAAACCGGGTTTCCCCACCTGCGGTGAGCCTGTCGAACCGCACCCCTGTCTGTGGGGGCGCCAGCCGCTCCCACCAGCGATTGAGAAATGGAGAAACCGGGTTTCCCCACCTGCGGTGAGCCTGTCGAACCGCACCCCTGCCTGTGGGGGCGCCAGCCGCTCCCACAGCGGTTGGGAACCGGGGAAACCGGGTTTCCCCATCCCCCTGCCTGTGGGGGCGCCAGCCGCTCCCACCAGCGGTTGGGAAGCGGGGAAACCGGGTTTCTCCATCTCCGTGCCTGCGGGGGCGCCAGGCCCTCCCCAGAAAAACCCTGCGTTCATCTCACTCCCCCGGCGGAGCGTGCTATAATCCCAACGTTGTCGTTGCAAATTGAAAGGAACGCGCCGTGAGCGTAAAAAAATGGTCTAGCCCGCCGCCGATGCAGATCGATGTCACGAAGACCTACCGGGTCACTATGGAAACCAGCAAGGGCACCATCGAGCTTGAGTTGTACCCCCAGTATGCCCCGTTGACGGTCAACAATTTCGTCTTCCTCGCTAATGAGGGGTTCTACGATGGCGTGGTGTTCCATCGGGTGATTAAGGACTTCGTGATCCAGGGCGGCGACCCGACCGGCACCGGTACCGGCGGCCCCGGCTACCGCTTCCGCGACGAGACAATGGGCAACCCCCTCACCCACGAACGCGGCGTGATTTCGATGGCCAACGCTGGCCCGAATACCAATGGCAGCCAGTTCTTCATTGTCTACACGCCGCAGCCGCACCTGAACGGCAAGCATACCGTCTTCGGGCGCGTGACGAGCGGTATGGACGAGGTGTGCGACAAGATCGTGCAGGGCGATCGCATGATCAAGGTCACCGCCACCCCGGTGTAAACCCGGCGCCCGCTCCCGGGCCTTATACCAGATGGAACTGAAGCCACCGCATTGTCCGGTTCATCTCCACAGCTCCACACCTCCATAGAGGGCTTTGCGGAGCTGTGGAGCTATCCAATGCGATGCCATCAGGAGGAGCGCCCCCCCTCCCCTGCCGCTCCGCACCTCCACCGATCCGGCCCGTAGCGCCGGTGTGCATTCCATGAACATTCCCTGTGTTGCGGCCTCCCCCATTGACGCAACCATTTCCCGCATTATAATCTGTTCTTAACGAAACCCCTTTCCAAGCAGCGCCTGCCAGAGGTGTGACCAGAAGAGATGGAAAGGGGAGCCGGGCCGGGCTTACCCCCGCCCGGACTCCACTCCCGCCTGGAGGGTGTGGGGCGCGCGCCCCACGCATCCTGGTCACATCCTGGCGGCGGCGCGTTGGACACGTCGAGGAGGACAGCCATGCGACCGTACGGACCGGAAAGGATACACACCATCGGCATATTTGGTCACCTCGGCAGCGGCAAGACAACGCTGGCCGAGGCAATGCTGATGACCGCACACGCCATCCCGCGCATGGGGCGCGTCGAAGATGGGTCAACTGTGAGTGACTTTGACCCCGACGAGCACCGCCGCGGGATGTCTGTTTCCCTCTCCGTGCTTCCCCTCGAGTGGCATGATGACAAGATCAATCTGATTGACACTCCTGGCTTTGCCGATTTCGCCGGCGACATTGCCGCGGCGATGCGCGTGGTGGACGGCGCTGTGATTGTGCTTGACGCTGCCGCAGGTGTCGAGGTTGGTACCGAACTGGTCTGGGAGATGGCCGTTCAACAAAAGGTGCCACGTATCCTGTTCATCAATAAACTTGACCGTGAAAATGCCAACTTCTACCGGGTGATCGAGCAGGCGCGCGAGCGCCTCGATGCCGCGGTGATCCCTATGCAGATCCCCATCGGCGCCGGCAAGGAGTTTCAGGGCATTATCTCGCTGCGGCAGCAGCGCGCCTGGATGATCTCGCCCCGGCACAATGGCGACTTTATCGAGGCCGATGTGCCCGCCGAACTCGATGCCGTGATGCACGAGTGGCGCACAGCCCTGATTGACCGGATCGCCGCCACCAACGATGAGTTGATCGAGCGCTACCTGGAGGGCGGCGAGGATGCCCTCACCCGCGAGGAGTTGCTGGTGGGCCTTCGCGCCGGTATCGCCGATGGCTCGATTGTCCCTGTCTTCTGCGGCTCGGCGCTGGAGGTGGCCGGCATTCAGCAGTTGCTCAACGGCATTGTGGATAGCATCCCCTCCGCCGCGCGCCAGGAGGTGGTGGCCACCGATCTGGCCAGCGGCGACCTGGTGACGCTCCAGCCCACAGCCGATGCGCCGGTTACGGCCCTGGTCTTCAAGACCATCGCCGACACCTATGGCAAAATCAGCTACTTCCGCGTCTACTCGGGTCAGGTGCGCGCTAACTCGACCCTCACCAACAGCCGTACCCGCAAGGAAGAGCGCGTGGGCCATGTGTACAGCGTGTTCGGCAAGGAGCAGCGCGATGTGGAAAGCATTGGCCCCGGCGACATCGGCATGATTACCAAGCTTGCCGAGACTTCCACCAACGATACCCTCTGCGCCCCGGGCCGCGTTCTGCAACTGGAGCCGATCGTCTTCCCCGCCCCGGCGTTTATCGCCACGGTCAAACCGCGCACCCGCGCCGATCTCGATAAGCTCGGCAGCGCCCTGAGCCGTATGGTCGAGGAAGATCCCACCCTGGTCGTCTCCCGCGACCCCCAGACCGGCGAGACCCTGCTTGCCGGCCTGGGTGAGAGCCACTTGCAGATCGTCGCTGAGCGCATCAAGCGCAAGTTCGATGTGAACATTGACATCGATCTGCCGCGGGTCCCCTACCGCGAAGCCATCCGCGGCCGGGCTGAGGCCCAGTATCGCCACAAGAAGCAGACCGGCGGCGCCGGGCAGTTCGCCGATGTGTCGCTGCGCGTTGAGCCGCTCGAGCCGGACCCGAACCGCGAGGACCCGCTGGAGTTTGTCAACGAGATTGTTGGCGGGGTGATCTCCAAGGGCTTCATGCCGGCCATTGAAAAAGGCGTGCGCGAAGCTATGGCCGAGGGCATGCTCTCAGGCAGCCCCATCAGTAACGTGCGCGTGGCCGTCTTCGATGGCAAGGAGCACCCGGTAGACTCGAAGGAAATCGCCTTCAAGATCGCCGGCAAGGAGGCTTTCAAACTGGCCGCGCAGAAGGCCGGGGTGTACATTATGGAGCCTATCTACACCCTGGAGATCGTCGTGCCCGATCAGTACGCCGGCGATATTATGAGCGATATGAGTTCGCGACGGGGGCGGGTGCTCGGTATGATGCCCGCTGGCCACGGTCGCACGGTGATCAGCGCCCAGGCTCCCCTCGCCGAGGTGCAGCGCTACGTCACCGACCTCCGCGCGTTGACGCAGGCCCGCGGGCGCTTCTCGATGCGCTTCTCACACTACGAGGAGGTGCCCGGGCATCTGGTTGACGCGATCATCGCCCAGCACAAGAAAGAGGTCGAAGCCGCCAACGCCCATTGATGGCCCTCCGACCCGGTGTAGATCGGGGGCGGCAGAGCCGCCCCCGACGTTTGTTTCTCCGAGTTCCCCCGCTTAGTTCTGACGTGAACATGGGGAAACCGGGTTTCCCCATCCCCCTCCCTGAGGGGAAGCGCCCGGTTCCCTCCCCCAGCGGGGGAGGGCCAGGGAGGGGGCGGCCCTCCCAGAGATGCCCCATGTTCATCGGGGTGTTGTGCGCCTCGCGAATGGGGCCTGACGTGAACACGGGGAAACCGGGGTTCCCCATCCCCCCTCCCTGAGGGGAGGCGCCCGGTTCCCTCCCCCAGCGGGGGAGGGCCAGGGAGGGGGCGGCCCTCCCAGAGATA
>CAKZKA010000282.1 GCA_937120965.1 uncultured Chloroflexota bacterium | reverse complement strand
CCCGCGCGCGGCGCTGGCCTCCCCGCTTCGACAGGCTCAGCGCAGGCGCTCCAGCGAAGCTGGAGCAGGGCCGGGGGCGAGGACCAACCAGCGCATCTCAACGCATCGGAATGCTTCGTTCACCGGCCAGGCTGGCGCGGTCACGCGACCTGGCGAAGAGAGGCGCCCGCTTCGTAGCGCTCATGCTCGATCAGGGCGCAGAAGGCCTGCACCACCCGGGGATCGAAGAGCGTACCAGCGTGGGCCTTGAGGTAGCGCAAGGCCCGCTCCTGAGACCAGGCCCGGCGGTAGGGCCGGTCGGAGCACAGGGCGTCCCACACGTCCACCACCGCAAAGATACGCGCCGCCAGGGGGATCTGCTCTCCGGCCAGGCCCGCGGGGTACCCGCTGCCATTCCAGCGTTCGTGGTGATAGTAGGCGATTTCAAGCACCGGGCGCGAGAACCCGATCGGCGCCAGGAGATTGTAGGCCAGCTCGGGATGCCTGCGCATCACCGCCCACTCATCATCGGCAAGGGCGCCCGCTTTGCGGAGAATAGCGTCGGGAACCCCGATCTTGCCGATGTCGTGCAACATCGCCCCCTGACGGATCTGCTCCAACTCCTCGGCTTCGATCCCCATCGCCTGCGCCAGGCGCACCGTCAGGGCAGTGACGCGGGCACTATGTTCCTCCGTCTCATGATCGCGGAGATCGAGCACCCGTGACCAGCCCATCAGGGTGGCTTCGGAAAAGGCGCGCAGGGTGCGGTTGGCCTGTTCGAGGGTTTGCCGCTGGGCCTCGAGCTGCGCCGCGGCGCGCCGCTCACGCTCGATGACCACGGTGATCATTCTCGAGACGGCAGTAAACAACAGGCCCCCCGTGATGCTCACAAACGCGAGTTCATGCAGCAGATGGGCCTGCACCGCAGCGGAGTGGAGAGAAGGGACGCTCATCAGCAACCAGGTCAGCGCCAGGAGGGCGTAGCCGAGAGCAATGATCCCGGCCAGGCGGCGGGGGCGCACCCCACAGCGGCGCGGCGCTGTCGGGAGCAGTTCGTGGCACACGTTCTCGGTGCGCTCGTTCACACGGTTCACAATCAGCACAGGACCTGATCCTTCCGCCGCGGATATGCAGCTACCGCGCACGGGAAGCCGTGGTGAGGAGCAGCGTGGAATGGGCGCCGGGCACGACGCATACCCGGATCGGCGACTAGGTCGCGGCGACGTCGGCGCGGACGCGAGATCCGTACACGTATGCGAATAATTCTAACTTTTATTTTACCACACATGCGCGCCGTGCAGGGCCGCGCTACCCCGCGCGTCCGCAGGGCCGATGCAGCGTCGTTGGGGCGGCGGAGCCGCCCTACCCCCCCACTGCCGCAGGTTTGGGGGCGGACAGACCATCTGGGCGCATGCGGAAGATAGGGCTTGAGGACGCCCTGGAGTCCGTCACCCCCGGCCCCGCTCCCGCGCGCGTTCAGGGGCGGACGGAACGTGTGGGCGCCGACGAGCGTGATGGCGTTGGGATGCGCTGATTGGTCCTCACCCCCGGCCCTGCTCCAGCTTCGCTGGAGCGCCTGCGCTGAGCCTGGCGAAGCGGGGAGGCCAGCGCCGCGCGCGGGGGCGTTCCAATGCGGTACAAGCCGTGTTGGCGCGGATGTTCTGTCTGCCCTTAAAGTGGACAGCACAGGGGGCGCCAGCCGCATGGTTGCATCAGCCCCGGACGCATCCGGCTGCTGCGCGTAGTCGAAAAGTGAGGTTCCGGGAGGGCGTAGCTCGCCCGGGAGGCCTGCCGGGATGCAAGTCTGTTCCTCCGTGAACAAAATACCACCTCTGGTTATCGTTCTATTGACAGAGATGCACCAAAATGACAGAGATCTCAGCTTCCCGGTATGCCGTTTGTAACAGACTTGCGGTATGATAGGTATACGAGATGTCGTGACGCGGCGAACAACGTACACCGCGGTACGCGCCCACCGGCACTCATCGCGAAGCTCTGGATTGGGTACCGGAGCGGATCAGCCGACATCCTCCCCAGCATTCCACCCGGCGTCGCAGCAGCCCGGCTGAACCGGCACCCACAGAAAGGACGCCTGCTGTGACCGACATCGACATTGAGGCCATGAGCATCGAAGAGCTAGAACGGCTGCGCGACGCTGTGAACCAGCGCCTGCTGCGGCTACGCTACAGCAACCGGCACACGTTGCCCGAACTGCTCCGGATGCTGGAGGAACTCAAAGCGGTGCTCAACGACCAGGGCAAGCATTGGCGCTCACTCGAGCGCTGGCAGTGGATGGACGGTCAGATCCGGTTCTGGCTGAACCCTACCGACCAGGTCCAGTACCAGCCCGGCTGGTACACGATTGACGAACTCATCCAGTGGTCGCAAGGGTACGGCCCGGTCCTCGTTCGTGAGGAAGAGGAGGAAGAAGAGGAGGAGATCTGGACTGATGTCGATGGGGTGCGGATTCGCTGGCTCCCCGATGGGACGATGCAGCGGGAGGGTTAGCGCATAACGGGCGGGTGCGCCACTGCACCCGCCCGTACCTGTGATTATCGGCCTGGCTGGTTGTCTCTCCCCCGCTCTCCACCCTTCTCCAGGCGCAGCGCGTCGCAAGAAGATGGGCCTATGCGCTCCGATCTGTTCGGTCTGTACTTCGATGGCCCGCCCTTTACCCTGTTCTCCCTGGCGCACCTGCTCCCCCTCGCTGCGATTATTCTGATCTGTGTGCTGATCGGTCTGCTCACGCCCCGCTTGGGTTTGGTGGAGCAGGAACGCCTGCGCTGGGGTCTGGCGCTCTTCGCCTGCGCCAACTGGATTGGCTGGGACCTGTGGCAACTCGCCAACGGGATCTGGAATGTGGCCTATTCTCTCCCCCTGCACCTCTGCACCTTCTCGGTGCCCCTGTCCGCTCTGATGCTCGCCACGCGCAACTACCGTCTCTACGAGGTCCTCTACTTCTGGGGCTTCGCCGGGGGCACGCAGGCCCTGCTCACTCCCGACCTTACGGCCACCGGCTTCAACTTTCCGCACTTTGTCTACTGGATCTTCTGGACCTCCCACGGTGTCGTGCTCTGGGCAGTGGTGTTCGCGGCTGCCGCCTGGCGCTACCGCCCGACCCGGGGCTCGATCCGCCGGGTTGTGGTCTTTACCGGCCTCTTTGCGCTGGGTGTGGGGCTGGTTAACTGGCTCACCGGCGGAAACTACCTCTTCATTGCCCGCACGCCGGAGTTCCCCTCGTTGATCGATTACCTTGGTCCCTGGCCCTGGTACATCATTCCCCTGCTGTTCCTCAGCCTGCTGGCCTTCGTGCTGGTGTACCTGCCCTATGCCCTGAGTGATTGGTTGCGCGAACGGAGGTCCCTGGCCCCTTCACGGCGCCTGGGGCAGGAGTAGGTGAACCAGCGGGCCAGCGCAAGCCCGGGCCAGCGCGGGCGCTATGGCGCTTCCTACAGCAGCGCCGCGACGGGCACCCGCTCGATCCGCAAGTTCATCTGCGACAGCCGCGGCGCCACATCGCCGTAGCCCCGCTCCAGCAGATGAATGCCGCGAATGATCGAGACGCCTCGCGCGATCGCGGCTGCGATGATATAGGCCAGACCGGCGCGCAGGTCGGGGATGGTGATGATGTTACCGTCGGCGCGCAGGGGGGTCGGCCCGACGATGATGGCGCTGTGTTCGTGGTTGTGGTCGCGGAAGCGGCAGGGTAAGCCCCCGAGGCAACTGGTCGTTAGCTGGGTGTTGGCGCCAAGCTGGTTGAGGGTCTTCAAGTAGCCAAAGCGGTTCTCGTAGACAGTCTCGTGGATAATCGAGATCCCGTGAGCCTGGGTGAGCATCACCGCAAAGGGTTGCTGCCAGTCAGTCGAAAAGCCCGGGTAGACATCGGTTTCCACCACGGCAGGGGATAGCCGCCCGCGGCGGAAGAAGCGCACGGTTTCGGCATCGAGCAACTCGAAGCCGCCGCCGACCTGCTGAAAATGGGCCAGAAAATTGCCGAGAATATTGGGGTTGATGCCTCGCACGGTGATGTCACCGTCGGAGGCCCCGGCAAGGCAGGCCCACGAAGCTGCCTCAATCCGGTCGCCAAGGATCGGCATGCGCGTGCCGCTGAGGCGCTCAACACCCTCGATGCGGATCTCGCGGCCCGCCGAGGTGAAGATGACCGCTCCCATGGCCCGCAGCATGGTGATCAGCTCGATGATTTCCGGCTCGATCGCCGCGTTGACGATGACCGAGCGCCCCCGCGCCAGCGCCCCGAGGAACAGACAGGTTTCGGTAGCGCCGACGCTGGGGTAGGGCAACTCCACCACCGCCCCCTTCAGCCGCCCGCGACGGCGGGCCACATAGCCTTCAGCCGTGGCGCTCACCTCGCCGCCAAAGCGCTCCACCGCCATCAGGTGAAAGTCCACCGGGCGTTCGCCGATGCGGCAACCCCCGACGACGGGTACGGCCACCTCCTCAAAACGGTGCAGCAGCGCGCCCAGTAACAGGATTGGCACGCGGTTGCTGCCCGAGTCCGGGACGGGCACGCGCGAGGTGTGGAGACCCCGCGGGTCAATACGCAGCCACCCTTCCAGCGCCTGCACCGTGGCGCCGATGGCTTCGATCATAGCGCGGGTTATTGCCACGTCGCCGATCGGCGGGCAATTGAACAACTCAGATGGCGAATCGGCGAGCAGTGCGGCCACCATCGCCTTGGTTGCAAAGTTTTTGGCTCCCAGGCACGTAATCTGTCCCACCACGGGCTCGCCGCCGTGGATGCGATAGGCCAGTTCCTGTTCTACCATACTCTCTCTCGCACAGCAGCGCGACGCAACATGCACCGCCTGTGGCGATGATACAGGAAAACATCGGTGCTGTCTCTTACAGGGAGATGATACGGGGGACCGCAAGGCTGTTGCAACAGGGGTAGCAAGCCTCCCACACGGATAGTTCGAGAGGGCCGCGCCCTCTCCCAGGAAGAGCCCCCACGTTATCATGACCGTAGGCGAACCTGGCATATGTACCTCTAAAGTTTTCCGGTTCGCTCTGGCGGCGAAGTTGCCGCAGCGAACCGGAAAACCGTGCGTTGGAGCTTGCCCCGGCGACATTGCGACGGCCCTGTGGCTTGTATAATGTATTATAATAAGGTCAGCTTCTCCCGCAGGCTGAGGTGAAAATACGGGGAAACCGGGTTTCCCCATCCCCCTGCCTGTGGGGGCGCCAGCCTCTTCCAACAGCGGTTGGGAAATGGGGAAACCGGGTTTCCCCAACCCCCTCCCTGAGGGGAGGGTTTGGGAGGGCTTCGCCCTCCCAAGAATAATTATCTTCATCGCGGCGTTGTGCGCTCCGCGCATGGGGTCTGTCCTGACGAGAAAGCTCGGGAGACACGCCCTGCCGAACAAAGCCTTAGTTTCGCTTGTCGTTGTGCAGCAGAGCCGCATAGACGGCTGAGAGGAAAGGAGATACGGACCGTGGCGTCTTACTGGAGAATCGGTGTGCTGCTGCTGATTCTCGCGCTGCCTCTTGTGTATAGCGCTTCCGCACGTGGCCAATCAGACACAACACGGGTTTACCTGCCTCTTCTCGCGCGTCCGCCAATCATCACTGTACAATTCGCAGCCAACGCCAATCGGGAAACCGGTGAATTGATCAACCCGGCAACCGAATTTGATGTCGGCCTTGACCTGTTATGGGTTTCAGTGCGGCTCGAAGGCTACGCCCCCGGGAGGTTGATGCGTCTCGATTTTACCTTTCCCAATGGCGGGAACCTTACGGGCAGCAGTCGGACGATCACCGGTCAAGACTTCCGCTATACTACTGCCTATTGCCTCACTACGGCTTTTACATGCGATAGTGGACGGATAACCCTGCCCTCTGGACCTTACACAGCGCGCGTTTTCGTTGACGGGCGGCAGGTGTCGGAGGCGGTAGCAACCATCCGCTGACCCTTGCCTTCCCGTCGTAGCAGAGTGTGGGGCCGGGTTGCTCTGCGACCTCCTCGCTAGTACGTGCTCAGAACCGGGGTGATCAGTCCGGGAGCGAGGGTGTCTTGCCCTTAAACGCTGACGAGGGCGGGACGCCCTCGCTCCCGGGAGAAGGATAAATACGTAGAATGGCGTCAGGAAGCCATCACCCAGAGAAAAGAGCGAATAGCGATTTTTGCTTTTTACCTTTTGCCTTTAACCTTCCACCATGGTCCAGCCTCAATCAGGGCAAATACGCCCCGCCAGCCACCCAGGATCAGCAGTGCCACCAGAAACGTAATGACGTAAAATGATACAGGGCTGAAACGTCCGATCATCAGTGCGCGGAACACCGCCCCCAGAACCAGGCCGCCCGTCCAGCCGATAAGGGTGGTGAGCAGCATCGCGCCGGGCCCCCGCGTGCGACTCGGGGCGTAGGCGCCGGCCAGGGTCGCGGCGATCATCCAGCCGAGAATGAACGGCGCGGCTGTGCGCGCCACTTCGAGGATGGCGCCCAGACCTGCGGCTTCGCCGTGGCTGCGCCGGCCAATCGCGGCGAAGATGAGCAGAGCAACGATGTCGCCTGCGACGAGAATGGCGGTGCGCTGACCCGACGCGCCCGCTTCGGTTGGATGTGTGGCCATTGGGTTGCTCCCTTCTAAATCGGGGACCCCGGGTTCCCTCCGCTCCTGTCCACCGGGATGCCAGGCGCCCCCAACCGCGGTTGGGGAGTGGAGAAACCCGGTTTCGAATACGCTTGCCTGTTAGCGAATCTGCGGTCTACCCGGGGAACGCATGGCTCCTCTTATTCACTGGTTTCGGCGTGACCTGCGCCTCGGCGACAATGCCGCGCTGACCGCCGCGGCCCGCGCCGGTGGCGGCGCGGTGCTCCCGGTCTTCATCCTCGACGAGGCGATCCTCTTCGGGCGCTTCGCCAGCCCCGGGCGCACGGCCTGGCTGCTGGAGAACCTGCGCGCTCTCGACGCAGCGTTGCGCGCCCAGGGCCTGCGACTCATCCTGCGGCGCGGCGATCCGCTGCGGGAACTGCTCACGCTGGCCCGCGAGAGCGGCGCCGCCGGCGTGTACTGGAACCGTGACTACACGCCCTACGCCATCCGGCGCGATAGCGCGGTCAAGGAGGCCCTGCGCGCCGGTGGCCTGGCCGCCCACAGCTTCAAAGACGCGGTGATCTTCGAGATGGACGAGGTGCTGACGGATGCGGGGACCGCATACAGTGTCTACACACCCTACGCCCGCCGCTGGCGCCAGCGCCTGGCCGCCGAGGGCTGCGCTGTCTACCCTCCACCCCGCCTGATCCCCGTCGAGCCCTGGCCTTCCAGTCTGCCCATCCCGACCCTGGCGGACCTGGGGCTGCGCTGCGATCTGCCGCTACCCCCGGCGGGCGAAGCGGCAGCCCGGGAACGACTGCGGCGCTTTGCCGACCTCCAGCGCCAACCGGGCATTGCCACCTACGCCGAGCAACGCGAACGACCCGGGATCGAGGGTACCTCGCGACTGTCGCCCTACCTGCGCCTCGGGGCGCTGGGCATCCGCACCGCGCTGCGCGCGGCGCTCGATCTCGAGGCAGCGCCGGAGGCGCTCACGACCCTGGCCCGCGACTCGCTCGAACGCTGGATTGGCGAACTGGCCTGGCGCGATTTCTATGTGCAGGTACTGTACCACTTTCCCCACGTGCTGCGTGGCGCCTTCAAGCGCGAGTACGACGCCCTGGAGTGGGAAAATGACCCGGCCCTGCTCGCCGCCTGGCAGGAGGGCCGCACCGGCTACCCCATCGTAGACGCGGCCATGCGCCAGTTGCGCCAGGAGGGCTGGATGCACAACCGCGCGCGCATGATCGTCGCCTCGTTTCTGACCAAGGACCTGCTGGTGGACTGGCGCTACGGCGAGCGCCACTTCATGCGCCTGCTGCTCGATGGCGATCCGGCAGCCAACAATGGCGGCTGGCAGTGGGCGGCAGGCACCGGCACCGACGCCCAGCCCTATTTCCGCATCTTCAATCCTGTCAGCCAGGGTACGAAGTTTGACCCCGATGGCGCCTACGTGCGACGCTACGTGCCCGAACTGGCCGCCGTGCCGCCACGGTACATTCACACGCCCCACCTGCTGCCCCCGGCAGAGCAGATCCGCGCCGGTGTGCGCCTCGGGCGCGATTACCCCCTGCCCGTTGTGGATCACTCGACGCGCCGGGCGATGGCCCTGGACGTGTATGGTAAGGTAAAAGGCAAACAGTAGGCGCAACCGCCCCCGGCCTTGTGGGGCTGTTCAGACAGACTCGCAGGCGCGTGCCGGATGCGCGAGTAAGCGTCTCTTTCGCCAGAATTGTAGCTCCGCGACACGCAAACCGCCAATGATCGGCTATACTGGCAACAGGCGCGCAACAGCGCGTCACACCCGAACGGCGGAGACGAGCGATGAGCAGTGCAGCCATAACCCGGGAATTGCAGCGCGACTACCTTGATGCGTTGCTGGCCGGAAGCGGACGCGCCGCCGACCGGGTCGTCGAACGCGCCCTCGATTCGCGGCTGACCCCGCAGCGCATCTACCTCGACCTGTTCCAACCCACGGCCTATGCAATCGGGCGGCTGTGGCAGCGCAACCAGGTGAGCGTTGCCCAGGAGCACCTGGCGACGGCGATCATCGAGCGGCAGATGGGTGAGTTGCATCCCCTCTTTCGCCCCCGGCACACCCGCGAGCACACTGTGGTGATTGGCTGTGTGCCCGATGAATGGCACCGCGTCGGCGCGCGTATGGTCGCCGATTTCTTCGAAGCCGAGGGCTGGACGGTCCACTATCTGGGGGCGGCTGTACCGGTGCGCGACCTGGTGGCGATTGTGCGCGACAGCCAGGCCGACCTGGTTGGCGTTTCGGCGCAGATGCTCTTCAACCTGCCGCGAGTTCAAGAGCTGGTGCGGGCGCTCGATGCCGCGGGGTTGGCCGGGATTCCGGTGATCGCCGGAGGCATGCCCTTCGCCGAGCAGCCCGATCTCGCCCCGGCGCTCAATGTGCACGGCAGCGGCGCCGATGCCGCGGCGGCGCTCCAGGTGGCCGAGGAGGTGCTGGCCCGGTCTTCGCCAGGGCCTGCGCCTGCGCCCCCCAGCGCGGCGGCGGCAACGCTCGAGCGCCTGCGCGAGCGGATTGTGGCCGCGGCTACCGCCCGCTGCCTGGCCGATGGTGATAGCGATGAGGAAGTGATCCGCGCCGGCTTCCACTTCACCACCCGTATGCTGGCGGCAGCCATCGCCGCCGGCACCCCCACACCCCTCGACGCCCAGGTAGCCTGGGTCAACGAACGCCAGCCTCACGATGGCGTCGCTCCCACCCAGATCCTCGCCCGCCTGTCACGCTACGCAGCTACCCTGCGCGATCTCCTCCCCGGCCCCGAAGGCGCAACCGCGGCCCGGTACGCCGATTACCTGATCACTCTCCAGCGGCGGGCGCTGATCCCTGCTGCAGGGGCCTAGTGGTCTGCCACGATAATTGTGATGAACGTGGCGGGAGGGGGCGTGGGAGGGCGAAGCCCTCCCCGCAAAAAACTATCCCTCACAACCTGAAGGGCGTAGCCCTCCAAACCCTCCCCGCCGGTGGGCTGTTTCCCGGGAGGGCCTGGAGGCGCCGCCGCGCCTCTACCCGGTGAGCCGGCACGCGAGAAAACCCGGCTTCCCCACGGTTGCCGAAGCATCTGACTCGTGCTACCATACGCCGAAGACGCTCAAGAAGTCAGCACCCTGAAGCGTGGACCTGGCGTCCACGCTCTCTTCATACCGTATGAACATTGATGAACTGCTGACCCGCGGGGTCGCCGAAGTCATCGTGGAGACGGAACTGCGCCAGCGCCTCGCTGAAGGCGTGCCGCTGCGCCTCAAGCAGGGCTTCGACCCCACCAAGCCCGATATGCACATCGGCCATGCCGTTGGCCTGCGCAAGCTCCGGCAATTCCAGGAACTGGGCCATCAGGTGGTGCTCATCGTTGGCGACTGGACCGCGCAGATCGGCGATCCTTCGGGCCGCGATGAGACCCGCCAGCGCCTCAGCGCCGACGAGGTGCGCGCCAATGCCGAGACCTATATGGAGCAGTTCTTCCGGGTGGTCGATCGCCAGCGCACCGAGGTGCGCTGGCAGAGTGAGTGGTTCGGCAACTTCACCCTGGAACATGCCCTTGACCTGGCCGGACGCTTCACCCTGGCCCAGATGCTCGCCCACGAGACCTTCCGCCGCCGCTACGAGTCTGGCGCCGGCCTGACGATCCTCGAGTTGATGTACCCGATGCTTCAGGGGTACGACTCGGTGGCGATCCGGGCCGATGTGGAGTTCGGCGGCACCGACCAGAAGTTCAATATCCTGGCCGGGCGCGAATTGATGGCTCAGTTGGGCATGCGCCCGCAGCAGGTGGTTCTGGTTCCGCTCATCCCCGGCACCGATGGGCGCAAGATGAGCAAAACCTTCCTCAACACGATTGACATTCGCATGCCGCCGGCAGAGATGTTCGGTCGGGTCATGTCGATGTCTGATGTGGTGATTCCCCTCTACTTCGAGGTATTCACCGATGTGCCGATGGACGAACTGGCCGCGATCCGTCATGCCCTGACTGAGGGCAGCGTCAATCCGCGCGATCTGAAGGCGCGCATTGCGCGTGAGATCGTGGCCCAGTTCCACAGCCCCGCCGCGGCTCAGGAGGCCGAAGCCGCCTTCGTCCGGCAGTTCGTCCAGCGCGAAGCGCCCGCAGATATGCCCGAACACGCGCTCCTCGCCCCCACCCCGATTGTTGATCTGATGGTCGCCGCCGGGTTAGCCGCCTCGAAGAGTGAGGCCCGGCGCCTGATCGATGGTGGCGGGGTTCGGGTCAATGGCGAACGGGTCGAGGGCTACGACCTGGTGCTCCAGCCCGGCGCCAACGCTGTGGTGCAGGTTGGCCGGCGCAAGTTTGTACGCGTGGCGTAATGCGAAGAGGGTAAAGTACGGCTTGACTGTTCCCCGCTCACGGCGCGGGCGCGGGAAGGCTCGACCCTGTTTCCCCATCCCCCTGCCCGTGGGGGCCAAGCCCTCCCCGCCGGGAGGGTTTGGGAGGGCGCAGCCCTCCCAGGAAACAACCCGCCAGCGGGGAGGGTTTGGGAGGGCGCAGCCCTCCCAAGAACAAATAATATGTTCATTCTGGCGTTGTGCGGCGCAGCCGCATGGACGCACGAGGGGAAAAGACCATGAACACGCACAAGGAGGTGCAACTCACGCCGTTGGACCCGGCCAGCATTCCGCACCTGACGCGGTTGATGGCCATGACCTTCGACGCTGACGTGCAATCCTTTGACGAGGTTAGCCCCGAACTGCTCCAGTGTTACCACACCGACGACCTGTTCCAGAAGTGGCCGCCGGGCTGCATTGACGCGGAACGCTTCAGCGTAACGGTGGATAACACCCTGGTGGGAGCGGTGGTCATCTGGCACTACCCCGACGACACCAGCGTGCTGGGGTTACTGTTTGTCACGCCCGAATACCAGGGATACGGCATCGGCGCCTACATCTGGCGCTTCCTGGAGGATCGCTATGACGAGACCACGCGCTGGCTGGTCGCGGCGCCGGGGTGGTCGAGTAACACCCAGCGTTTCTACCGCTACACCTGCGGGTTCACACCGGTGCGCTTTGAGGGAGCTTACGTGATCCTGGAGAAAGCGATCAAGCGCTGACCTGGCTTCAATCCCCTTTGATCTGGCGGGTGATGTTGCGGAGGTTGTTGTTCCACCCGTCCAGCATATCATTCAACCCACCAAACAGACCCGACCCCTGACGCCGCCCTGCACGTCCGTTGGGCATTGAGTACACCGGCGGACGCTGGGAGTCGGCGCCGGGGGGAGGCGTGCTGGCGTGATGCTCGGAGGGCTGCGCGCCGTTGGGGCGTGGGGGCAGGCCGGGCATAGACAGGTCAATCACCGGGGGAAGCCCGCGCGATGAACGCAGGAAATCGAGGGCTTCGAACTCGTTGCCAAACAGCCCGATGCCGCTGACCATCTTCACCAGCGGCGCGAACATCAGCAGGTGATGCTCGCTCACCACAAAGGCCAGGTGCCCCAGGCGGGGATGGTGGACAACTTGCTCCATACGCCGGCGCGCCCCGGGGCTGGCGCCACTGATCCGCCGTCCGTCCACCAGCAGATCGGTCGGCTGCGTGCAGGCGTCGAACAGCGTCCACAGCTCATCGAAGTACGCATTCGCCTGATCCACGGCCAGATGGCCTTCAACCACGACCCACAAGAGGTCCTCGCTATGACGGGTGATCCGGTAGGGCATCGGCGCACTCCTCCCCAGGTAACTGCCCCGCGCTGGCGGGACGAGTGGGCTTGGACCAGGTGTGCCCATTATACAAGCTCATTGTCTATATGTCCATACATATACGCAAGAAAGAACAGGGGTAATGTGCTATACTGGCGCCGGCAACGGGGTGCGTCGGGCGCCTGATCGAGCGGAAGAGGCGGGGAGAACCGCCGGGCGCTCCATCCTGTGAAGAGGAGCGTGTGGGGGCCCGGAGGGCTGCGCCCTCCCAAACCCTCCTTTCCAGGGAGGGGCGCGGTTCAACAGGCTCACCGCAGGCGGGGAAACCTGGTTTCCCCATACGTTCACGTTCGTAAGGTGCGGCTTTGTCGCACAGAAACTGGCAAGCTAGAGGAGTCCGTCATGATCTTCATTGTCGGCGGAACGGGAACGCTGGGGCAGACTCTGGTGCGCATGCTGCGCGAGCAGGAGCGCCCGGTGCGCGTGCTGGTACGGCCCGGCTCGCTTGCCAAGGCCGAGCCACTGCGCGCCCTCGGCGCCGAGTTGATCGGCGGCGACATCCGCGACCCCGGCAGCCTGGAGATCGGCTGCCGCGGCGCAACCCATGTCATATGTGCCACCAGCGCTGGCGCCGACCGGCGCTATGAGTCGCGCCGGATGGCCGAGTACCAGGGACCGGTCAACTTGCTGCGGGCTGCCGAACGCGCTGGAACGGTGCGACAGTTTATCTTTACCAGCACCCTCTTTCCGCGCAATCCCGTCGGCTATAAGTTTGTCTGGGCCAAACTCATGGCCGAAGAGGAGATCCAGCGCAGCGGCCTTCCTTACACCATCTTTCGCCCCTGCGGGCTGTTCTACGAGATTGTGCAACGTGGCGAGCCGATCGTTGAGCGCTTCGGCGTGTTCCCCGTAGTTGGCTCGGGCCGGAAGCGCACCCAGATGCTGGCGATGGTTGATGTGGCCCGCGCCTACGTGAATGCGCTGGATAACCCTGAGGCGCTTAACCGCATCTTCGAACTCGGCGGCCCCGAACATTCCACCTTCGAGGAGATCGTCGCAACCTGGGCGCGGGTGCGGGGGCGCCCGATTCGCGTGGTCTATCTGCCGGTCTGGCTGATGAACACGATTGGCTTCCTGCTCAAGCCCTTCAACCCTTCCGCGCCGGGGGTGGTGGAGCTGCTTGAGTTCAGCTATGATGAGATGAGCTGTGATATGCGCGAGACCAGCCGCATTCTGCGCCTGGGCAAGATGCAGACCCTCGAGGAGTACTGCCGCGAATACTACGCCAGCCAGGGTCAGGGCGCATCGGTGCCCGCCTGAGGCATCGGGTGGCGGGGCCGCCGCGCCAGCCCCACCGGATAGCCCGTCATCTTCGCCAGGTCGCCCACCAGGCGAATGACGGGCACGAGGGCCAGAGCCGCGGCCCGTTCGCGCAGCGGCCGCCCGGCCAGATGTGGCCAGAGCCGGCGATACGGGCCGCGTGTGTAGCCTGCCACCCCTGACCCGATCAGCGCTGCCGCAGGGAGGCGTAGCGCCGGCCATCGCGCCGCTGCCGCCAGGAGCGCCAGCAACCCGGCATAGGCTCCGTAACGCGCGGCATGGCGCCGCGGCCATAGCCCGCCCACGCCGTCGCCGCGCGCGTAGAGGTAGTACTGCCGCGCAAAGGCCCGTAGCGATGCGCGCGGTCGGAAGTGGACGATGGCCTCGGGCACAAATGCGCGTTGAAAACCGCGCCGCTCCGCCTCCAGGTCAAAGTACAGATCCTCACTGTGGCTCAACCACTCCGGGAAGCCGCCCACCGCCGTCCACACCTCCCGGCGAAAGGCCATGCAGTTGCCGAAGGGCAGAAAGCGCGCCGGGTCGATCTCCTCCAGCCGGCGGTAGTTGGTCCAGGCCAGAACCAGTTCGAAGAGCGTCTGCGGATCGGGCGCATAAAAGCCACCGGTCAGATCGGCCTTACCAGCCTCGATTGGCGCCACCAGGGCCGCAAGCCAGGCCTGATCGAGGCGCAGCCCGGCGTCCGTGCAGGCGATGATCGCCCCCCGCGCCGCCCGAATGGCGTTGTTGCGCCCCGAGGGGATGTTGTGCCCGCCCGCCACCAGTCTGATCCGCGGTTCGCGGGCAGCATAGGCCCGCACAATTGCCGGTGTCGCGTCGCGACTCAGACAATCGTTGATCACGATCTCGTCGGGTAGACGAGTCTGCGCCAGCATGGAGTCGAGCAGCGCGCCGATGCTCTCGGCTTCGTCACGCACTGTGCAGATGAGCGAGAGGTGGACGTCGGTCATAGGTTGTGTCAGTCAGGCGCCATTCACGGGGCGCACAACGCCGAATGAAGGTAGTTGTTCCCGGGAGGGCTGCGCCCGCCCACTCCTCCCCGCTGGGAGGGGTGTGGTTCGGCAAGCTCACCACAGGTGGGGAAACCCGGTTTCCCCATCCCCCAATCGGTGGTGGGGATGCCTGGCGCCCCAGCAGGGAGGGGGTGCGGTTCGACAGGCTCACCGCAGGTGGGAAACCCGGTTTCCCCGTATGTTCACCGCAGGGGCATCTGGTACAACCCGTATGGTACAATCTGCGCCGTCGCGCCCTGTTGCGGCAGCGGTTCGTTCCCCTTCCCTACCAGCGAGGTTGTTATGGCAAAGCCCGCGGAAAAGCAGCGCAAGCCTGGCCGCAACGATCCCTGCCCCTGCGGTAGCGGTCGCAAGTACAAGGAGTGCCATCTGCCCCTCGAACAGGCGGCCCGTTCCGAGCAACTGCTGCTGCGACAGGCCCAGGATACCCTGCTGCCGAAGATCATCGAGGCCGCGCAGAGCGTTCCCGAGTCTTTCCCGGCGGCCTTCGCCCGCTTCTGGCAGGACAAGTATACCCTGGAACAGATGCCGGAGCTTGATCAGTTGGAGGACCGGGGCGCGGAACGCTTCCTTACCTGGTTCGCCTTCGATGTGCGCGACGAGAACGGCCAGACGCTGGTGGAGCGCCTGGCCGGGCAGGAGGACTTCACCGCCGATCCCTACGAGCGGCGGCTGCTGGAGCAGTGGCGCGCGGTGCGCCTGGGCGCCTATGTGGTGGAAGAGGTCCAGAAGGGCCAGGGTCTCACCGTGCGCGACCTGCTCACGGGCGAGCAGCGCCAGGTAGCCGACCACCACGCCTCGAAGCGTCTGGCGCCGGGCGAAGTGCTGGTCGGCCACCTGGCGCCTGCCGATACGCCCCCGGGCGCCGCTGCGCCCACATACTACCTGGCCGGCGCCGCAGCCCACCTCACCGAGGATACTGCCGCGAAGTTGCTCGAGTATGCGGAGTTGCACCTGGCCGATATGCGCCGCGCCAACCCCGGGGCCACCTGGGCCGACCTGATCGCCGCGCGGAGCGAGGTGCTCAACCACTTTGTTATGGCCCTGCCCACCGAAGCGCGCGACCCGACCGTCGTCGATCGGTTGATCAGCGAGGGCCGGATCGCCCTCCAACTGACCGCCGAGAGCGTCGCGGCCCTGCTCGGACGCCCCGCGCCCGATGCTAATGAGGAGCGCGGCTGATACCGTTACAGCTTGCTGATGTGAACATATGGGGAACCCGGGTTTCCCCATGCCCCTGCCTGTGGGGCGCCAGCCGCTCCCAACAGCGGTTGGGACATGGGGAAACCGGGTTTCTCCGGCGAGGCTTCGTCTCCCCGCACTCCGCTGCTTCCGTCACCGCCCGCCTGTTTCGCCGAAGGCGTAGGCGATGCCATCCTGAAGCGTACCGCGGGTCAGAATGCCGCTCAGATCCACCCCCAGGTGAACGAGGGTCTGCGCGACTTCGGGCCTGATGCCGGTGAGCACCACCCGCGCGCCGAGCAAGCGCACCGCCCGCGCCGCCTGGATCAGCATGTTCGCCACCTGCGTATCCACCACCTGCACCCCGGTAATGTCGATCAACGCGATAGCGGCGCGATGTTCGGCAACGCCCTGGAGCAACGTCTCGATCAACTGGTGGGCCCGCGCGGTATCCACCGAGCCGATGATCGGCAACAGCACGACCCGCTTCGAAAGGGGCAGCAGCGGTGTTGACAACTCCCGCAGCGCGTGCTGCTGGGCCTTGATAATCTCCTCCTGGAGGGCCAGCCGCTCCCGTTCGGCCCGTCGCCGCTCGGTCAGGTCATCGCAGATCACCAGCAGATAGGTGGGCTGCCCGCGTTCATCGTAGAGCGGGATCTTGGTCGTCCGCACGATGCGCCGGCCAAGGTTCGGGCTGTCTATCGGCTCCTCGGGAATCACCTCGGTGATGCCGCGCGCGAGCACCTCACGATCCTTAGCCCGAAAGGCCTCGGCCTGATCCTGTGGAAAGAAGTCATAATCCGTCCTGCCGATCACCTCCTCGGCGCGTAGCCCGAAGAGGAGTTCGCTGGCCGCGTTCCAGAGGACGAAGCGCCCTTCTCTGGCCGTCTTCAACAGCACCGCTACCGGTAGATGCGCAAAGAGTGTCTGGAGCAAGTGCTGACTTTCCCGCAGCGCCTCTTCGGTGCGCTTCAGGTCGGTAATGTCTTCGTAGGTGCCGAGAATGCCGATCACGTTGCCACGACCATCACGCAGCGGGATCTTGTTCGTACTGGCCCACGCAACCCGTCCGTCAGCCTGGGTCTGGGTCTCGACGATGTGCAGCACCGCTTCGCCCGATTGGATCACCTGCCAGTCGAAGGCGCGGTACGAATCGGATTCCTCGTTGGTCCAGGGCAAATCGTAATCACTCTTGCCAACGATCTCGGCGGGCGAGGCCAGGCCGGCGAAGCGCGCGAAGGTCATGTTGCAGCCCTGGTAGATCAGGTTGCGATCCTTCCAGAAGACTGCGCCTGGCAGGCTGTCGATAATCAGTTGCAGCCGCTCGCGGGCCTGGCGAAGTTCCTCTTCGATCTTGACCCGCTCAGTAATGTCGGTCGAGATACCGCTGATGGCGAAGACATTGCCATGCTCGTCGTACAGCGGCACGCGAATGGAGAGGAAGGTGTGCAGGCCGTCGGGCATTGGCGCCGTCTCTTCCTGTACCACGGCTGCGCCGGTACGCACGGCTTCCTGCTCCGCGGCGCGCCACTGGGCGACATACGCTTTGGAGAAAAACTCGCTGTCGGCGTGCCCGACCAGCTCCTCTGGCTCCCGGCCCATTGTGCTGGCAGCGTTCCGATTGAGCAGGATGAACCGCCCTTCGAGATCTTTGATGTAGATTGCCGCCGGTGAGGTGTCGAGCACGTGGTGGAGGAACTGCTCGCTGCGTTCCAGCGCCGCGGTGCGTTCGGCCACCCGTTGCTCCAGCTCGGCGTTCAGCCGTCGCAATTCCTGTTCCACCCGTTTGCGCTCGGTAATGTTGTCGAACATAACGGCCAGTTCATCGTTTGGAAGGGGAACGGCGCGTACCGCAAAGGCGCTGCTGATCACTCGCTCGTCACCATAGGTCACTTCAAAGGCAAGAGGATGACCGGTACGCACCACACCGGCATAGGCTTGCGGCACTCCCTGCTCGCGCAGGCCGGGAAAGTTCTCGTCGAGGGTCCTGCCGATGATCTGCTCCGGCGCGACGCCGGTCATCTCCGCAACGATCGGGTTCGCCGCCACCATGCGCAGCGTGCGATCGTCGTCGCGATCTTCCAGCCGGTAGACATGGACTCCTACGCCGAGATGGTCAAAAATGGCCCGGTAGCGCGTTAGTTCGGCTCGCAGCGCATCATTATCCGCGCGGAGCTCCTCAGGTGTGGTGATTGTGCTAGCCATCGTCTGTTAACCCCTGTTCGCCCTTCGAGGTGCCACCGACCAATTGCGATTGTAATCCAGGCCTGTAACCAGCAAGCTACACGCAAGCGCTTTGTTATTTGCACAGCTTTTTTTTAATAATTGCAAAAGTTGTATAATTCCTGACTTGAAGCATAATAAGAGAAGCTGAGAAGAAGAGACGTGCTCACCACCGGGGAGACGGCCTGGCGGTTGTGCTGTCCCCCTCGGAGAGGGAGGCGAGCGCCCCCGGGCAGGGCTGGGAGACCTGGGTGCCCTTATCCTCTCCAGATTTTGAGAGCGTCTCTAAGGAGGACTGCAATGGCGCGCCCGATTGAGTTTGTGCTGATCCTCGGCCTTCAGCGCTACAGCCACGATCTGTTCCGCCAGGCTGAGGCCCAGGTACGTGCCGAGGTGCCGGAGTTCAAACTGCACCTGTTCGAGGATGGCGATGTGCAGCGCCGCCCTGCCGAGGTTGAGGCGGCCATTGCCCGCTGCGCCTGCCTGATGACCTCGATCATCACCCTTGCCGAGACCGCCGAGTGGCTCGTGCCAACTGTTGAGCGCCTCGACCCGCCGGTGGTGTTCTGCTTCGAGGGTCTCCCCGAGGTGATGCGCCTCACCAGAGTGGGCAGTTACTCGATGCGCGGCAAGAGTGGCGGTATGCCCAAACCGGTGCAGAACGTGGCCCGGCTACTGGTTGGCAATCGGGAAGAAGATGCGTTCTACGGCTACGTCAAGCTCCAGAAGATCACCTCGAAACTGGTCAATTTCCTGCCCGGCAAGCGCCTCAATGACTTCCGCAACTGGACCAATGTGACGACCTACTGGAACAACCGCAATGTCGCCAATACGGCGAACATGTTCAAGTTGATCCTGCGTGAGTACTGCGGCCTTGCGAAGCTCCAGGTTGCCCCCGCCGTGGAATTGCCGGGCATGGGTTTCGCCCATCCCGATGCGCCGCGCTACTTCGGCAAGCCCGAGGAGTACCTGCGCTGGGAGAAGGAGCGCGCCCGCGCCCGCGGCAAGGGCGCCGGGGCGCCACTGGGGACGGTGGCGGTGCTCTCCTTCCGCGCCCATATCCTCGGCGGCACCCACTACCACGCCGACCTGGTGCGCGCGCTGGAGGCTGCCGGCCTGCGCGTGTTGCCGATCTTCGTCCAGGGCATTGAGAGCCACATTGTCGTGCGCGAGTGGCTCAGCAAACTCCCGGTGGATGTGGTGATCAATACGATGGGCTTTCCACTGGTGGGCGGGCCGGCCGGTTCGAGCAAGGCCGGGTTGACCGTCGCCGTGGCCCGTGAATTGCTCAGCAAGCTCGATGTTCCGTACATCGTGGCCTCGCCGCTCTTTGTGCAGGACGAGGACCACTGGCGCGAACATGGCGTGGGTCCCCTCCAGGCAACCATTCTCTACTCGCTGCCGGAGATGGACGGCGCAGTGGCCCCGGTGGTTCTCGGCGGCATGCGCGGCAGTGAGGTGGGCACCGTGCCCGACCGCCTCGAACGTCTCGCCACGCTTGCCCGCGGGTTCGCGCGCCTGCGCCATACGCCCAACCGCGACAAGAAACTGGCCCTGGTGGTCTATAACTACCCGCCCGGCCAGGGCAATACTGCCACCGCGGCGCTGCTCGATGTGCCTGCCACGCTGATCGCGATCCTCGACCGCCTCAAGGCGGCTGGCTACAGCGTCGGCGAGTACCCGCGCGATCCGGCCCAACTGGCCCGCTGCCTGGAGGCCTCCATCCGCGCCGATCTGCCGGAGCTGCCCCCCGGTCACCCGCCGGTGTCGCGGCCCGTGGTTGGCCGCGAGAGCTTCCACGCCTGGCTGCGCCCCAGGGATCAGGAGCGCATCAACGACCGCTGGGGGTCGTTCCCCGGCGATATTGCCCCTGCCGGACGCGATGCCGTGCGCCTGGGCGGGATGACCCTGGGCAATATTTACATTGGCGTCCAGCCGATGATCGGTATGCCCGGCGACCCGATACGGCTGCTCTTCGACCGCGAGAATACGCCGCACCACCAGTACGCCATGTTTTACAAGTACCTGACGGAGCAGTTCGGCGCCCATGCCATCGTCCACGTGGGTATGCACGGTACCGCCGAGTGGATGCCCGGCGTGCAACTCGGCGTGACCGAGCGTTGCTGGCCCGATGTGCTCCTGGGCGCGGCGCCCAACTTCTACATCTATCCGATCAACAACCCTGCCGAGGCCAATATCGCCAAGCGCCGCGGCTTCTCGGTGATTGTTGGGCACGCTATTCCGCCCTATGGCCGCGCCGGGCTTTACAAGGAGTTGCAGGCCCTCAAGGACGTTCTCGAAGAGTACCGCGAACGCCCGGTTGAGGATCTTGAGGCCGCCATTCTCCAGAAAATCGAACTGCTCAACCTCGACGTGGAACTGGCGCGCTACCAGGATGAACCCTTTGCCAGCTTCGCTTCACGTGTGTATGCCTACCTGCGCGATCTGGAGACCACGCTGATCACCGATAGCCTCCACGTCCTCGGCAGCGCCCCACCCCCCGAGGAACAACTGACCCTGGTGGTCGAGGCGCTCAAGATCCCACGCGATGGCAACCCCGGCCTGGGCGACCTGGCGATGAGCGCCGTGACCGGGCGCGCCGCTGGCGAAGGGCAGGCCCAGGATGGGTACACCGCCCTGCTCGCCCGGGCGCGCCGGGGCGACCTCGCCGCCCTGCAACTCCGCGACCGCGTCGAGACGGTCTGCAACGAGTTTGTGCGGCGGGCCGTGTTTGACGGCGAAGCGCCCGAACGGGCCTGGCAGGCCGTCCTGGGCATCAGTGAGGCCGGAGCCGCCGCCTGGAACCTCTTCCTTGTGCCGCTCACTGAACTGGGGCGGGCTATGCTCGCCGCCCTGCGCGACAATACCCAGGAACTGGATTTCCTGCTTCGCGGCCTGGAAGGGCGCTACATCCCCGCCGCCCCCGGCGGCGACCTGATCCGCGATGGTCTGGCGGTGCTGCCCACCGGGCGCAACATCCACAGCCTCGACCCCTTCCGCGTGCCCTCCGACAGCGCCTACCAGCGCGGCGTGCGTATCGCCGAAGCGCTGATCGCCGCCCATCGCGCCGAACACGACGGAGCGTACCCCGAAACCATCGCCCAGGTTCTCTGGGGCCTCGACTCGATCAAGACCAAGGGCGAGGCTATTGGCACCGTCCTCGGCCTGATCGGCGCCCGTCCGGTCAAGGATGGCCAGGGCAAGGTGGGACGCTACGCCCTCATTCCCCTTGAAGAGCTGGGACGCCCACGCATTGACGTGCTGATGACCGCCTCGGGCATCTTCCGCGACACCTTCGCCGGTACGATCGATCTGCTCGACCGGCTGGTCTGCGATGCCGCGCGCGCCGATGAGCCGGAGGAACTGAACTTCATTCGCAAACACGTGCAGGCGCTGGTGGCCGAGGGCAAGACCTGGGAGGCGGCAACGGCGCGTATCTTTACCCAGGCCGAGGGCACCTACGGCACCGATGTAGACGAGGCTATCGAGGGCAGCGCCTGGGAGGACCGCCGCGAACTCGAGGAACTGTTCATCAAACGCAATGCTTACGCCTTCGGCGGCGAAAAGGGCGGCGCGGCCCAGCCCGAGGTGCTCCGCTCCCTGCTCAAGACCGTCGGGCGCGTGGCCCAGGAGATCGACTCGGTCGAATACGGCCTGACCGACATGCAGCACTACTACGGCTACTCCGGCGCCCTCAAGGCCGCTGCCGAGCGCGCTACCGGCCACACCGTGCCCCTCAGCTACGTCGAGAGCTTCACGGCCGAGACCCGCGTGCAGAGCCTCGAACAGGTGCTACGGGTGGAGTACCGCACCCGCCTGCTCAACCCCAAGTGGTACGAAGGCATGCTCAAGCACGGCCACAACGGCGCCGCCGAGATTGCCCATCGCTTCACCTACATGCTCGGCTGGAGCGCCACCACCAGCGCGGTGGATAACTGGGTCTACGACCAGGCCGCGGCGACCTTCGTGCTCGACGATGCGATGCGTCAGCGCCTGGAAGCCGCCAACCCCGAGGCGGCTCGCAACGCTGTGGGGCGGTTGCTCGAAGCGCATAGCCGCGGCATCTGGCAAACCGATGAGGCGACCCTCGAGCGTCTGCGCGCGCTCCATGCCGACCTTGAGGATCGCCTGGAGGGGGTGCGGTAAGGGGGAAGCTTATTTCTTGCGCCGGCGTCGGCGCACGTGCCAGCGCCAGACGATGTGACGCTGTTGCGGACGCAGCGACGAGGGCGCCGGCGCGGGCGTGGTCGGAGCGCTCTCGCCGGCCGGGGATGGCGTCAGCTCAGTGGCGGCGCCATCCTCGTTGCTCGCCGGCGTGTCGCTTTCCCGGCGCCCGTGCCGTCCCTGCTCCTCAGGCATACCTGCTCCCTCACGCGCTCACTGCGATGGTTCGATTGTACTAACGCGCAGGGGAGCAGAGGTGTTGCAGGCTTGACAAAAGTGTTATTTACGACATAGCGCCAGACTCCGGTTGATGGACGCCGACCTGCTCCTACGCCGTTCGCAGCGATGCGGCGGCGCGCAGGTTCAGTTCCTCGATGCTTTGCTCGCGCATACGGAACTTCTGCACCTTGCCCGTGACAGTCATCGGGAAGCTGTCCACGAACTTGACGTAGCGCGGGATCTTGAAATGGGCGATCTGCCCGCGGCAGAACTGGCGGATCTCCTCCTCGTCGGCGCTTTCGCCGGGCTTGAGCTTGATCCAGGCCATAATCTCCTCGCCATAGCGTTCGTCGGGCACACCGATCACCTGCACGTCGCTCACCTTGGGATGGGTGTAGAGAAACTCTTCGATCTCGCGGGGATAGACATTTTCGCCGCCGCGGATGATCATATCTTTGATCCGCCCGACGATGTTGATGTACCCCTCCTCGTCCATCACCGCCAGGTCACCGGTGTGCATCCAGCCCGCGGCGTCAATTGCCTTACGCGTCGCTTCCTCGTTGTTCCAGTAGCCGAGCATCACCGAATAGCCCCGTGTGCACAACTCACCGGTCTGGCCACGCGGCAGCACCTTGCCGCTGACCGGGTCAATGATCTTGATCTCGACGTGAGGGTGCACCTGGCCGACCGTGCCGACCTGCTTATCCAGCGGCGCGCCGATGCGGGTCTGGGTGCTGACCGGGCTGGTCTCGGTCATGCCGTAGCAGATCTCCACCTCGCGCATGTTCATCAGCGAATGGACCTTGCGCATCACCTCGACCGGGCAGGGCGCGCCGGCCATCACGCCGGTGCGCAGGCTGCTGAGATCGAAGCGGCTGAACTCGGGATGGTCAAGCTCGGCGATGAACATCGTCGGCACGCCGAAGAGGGCGGTGGCGCGCTCCGCCTGCACGGCCTCCAGCACGGCCAGGGGATCAAAGCCCTCGGACGGGTAAATGATCGTCGCTCCGTGGGTAATGCAGCCGAGGTTGCCCATAACCATGCCGAAGCAATGGTAGAGCGGCACGGGGATCACCAGGCGATCCTTGTCGGTAAAGCGCATCAGGCGGGCCACGAAGTAGCCATTGTTGAGGATGTTGTGATGGCTGAGGGTGGCGCCTTTGGGATAGCCGGTCGTGCCGGAGGTGTACTGGATGTTGATGGGATCGTCGAATTGCTGTTCGCTCTGCCGCGCGGCAAGGTCGGCGGCGCTGATCTGCGCGGCGGCGGCGAGCACGTCGTTCCAGGTGAACATCCCGGGGGCCGGTTCATCACCGAGGCGAATGACGGTACGCAGCGCGGGCAGGCGCCCCGCTGACAGGTGGCCCGGACGGGCCTGCTGCAACTCGGGCAGCAGGTCATAGAGCATGGCGCTGTAGTCGGAGCCGCGAAACTGTGGAGCGAAGACCAGGGCGCTACAGCCGGATTGGTGCAGCGCGTACTCGAGTTCGTGCAGGCGATAGGCCGGGTTGATATTGACCAGGATGGCGCCGATCTTGCTGGTAGCGAGCTGGGTGATCAGCCATTCGGCGCGGTTGGGCGCCCAGATGCCAACCCGCTCGCCCCTGGCAATCCCCAGGGCCATCAGCCCGCGGGCGCAGCGATCCACTTCGGTCTTCAAACTGGCGTAGGTGTAGCGCAGGCCCTGCTGGCGCACCACGAGGGCCTCGTTGTCGGGAAAACGGGCGGCGATGGCATCGAAACAATCGCCGATGGTTTCGCCGAGCAGGGGCACATCACTTGTCCCGCTCACGTAGCTCCAGCGCACGGTCTCCATTCTGACGCTCCTCCGGGTGGCTTCCTCGCCACAGATATCGGTACGCTGCAATCGGGGTGTAGTGTAGTGTACCGCATTTCGAAGGATCGTGAAAAGGGTGCAATGTCCTGCGTGCTCACATTTGGGGTAATACCATTTTTGGTTTTAGATTTTGGATTGTGGATTGCCACACTGGGCAGCACAACGCCTAAAACCGCTTT
>CAKZKA010000281.1 GCA_937120965.1 uncultured Chloroflexota bacterium | reverse complement strand
GGAGGGTTTGGGAGGGCTTCGCCCTCCCAAGAACAATAATATTTTCATTCTGGCGTTGTGCGGCGCAGCCGCATGGACGGCTGAAAGAAGAGGAAGCCAGGAGCAAGGTGGAGCGGCCCTGGCCCAGAAAAAGCTACCCGTGAAAGACCAGCACACCGGGGGTGGGAGCTTGCCCCGACGACGTTGCATCAGCCCTGGTTCCGCTCCCGGGGAGCTGTGCCTGCCGCAGCCCATGGTATAATCCCATCCAGATACATTGTTACTGACTGCTCTATTATGCTAACTCCGACCGAAATCGCTGCGCTGCCAGCCGAATATTACGTCAACCATATCCGTGTTCGCCCCAACATCACCCTGGCGCCGATGGCGGGTGTAACCGACAGCATCTTCCGGCGCATGATCCTGCGGCTCGGCGGGTGTGGCCTGGTCAGCACCGAGATGACCAACGCCGCCAGCGTCAGCCCCAGGGCGCTCAAGCGCCACCATCTGCTCGACTATCTGCCTGAGGAACGCCCGCTAACGATGCAACTCTCGGGCAACGACCCTGACCTGGTTGCAACCGCGGCGCGCACGGTTGAGCAACTGGGCGCCGACATCCTCGACATCAACTGCGGCTGCCCCTCGCCGAAGGTCACTGGCGGAGGCCACGGCGCCTCACTCCTGCGCGACCTGCCGAAGATGCACCGGCTGCTCAGGGCGGTCAGGGCTGCCGTGCAGATCCCGGTGACGCTCAAGTTTCGCGCCGGTTGGGATGAGCAGAGCCTGAACTTTATCGAGACCGCGAAGATCGCCGAGGACGCCGGAGTGGCGGCGATCGCGCTGCATCCGCGTACCCGCGAGCAGGGCTACAAGGGGCACGCCGACTGGAGCCGCGTGGCTGCGGCCAAGCGCGCCGTGCGCATTCCGGTGATCGGCAGCGGCGACGTGAAAACCGCCGAAGACGCCCTGCTACGTCTGCGCGACAGTGGCGCCGATGGCGTGATGATCGGGCGCGCCGCGATGGAGAACCCCTGGATTTTTCTGCAGATCGCCCAGCTCCGCCGCGGCGAGCCGGTGTTCCAGCCCGGCCCCGCCGATAAGCTGGAGTTCCTGCTCACCTACATGGATCTGTGTGAAGCCGAGCTACCTTCCCGCCTCGCCCTCAACAAGATCAAGCAACTGATCGGGCAGTTTGTGGTCGGCCTGCCCAACGCATCGCACCTGCGGGTCGCTGTGCATCAGTCTACCAGCCTGGAAGCCGCCCGCGCCGCTATTGAAGCCTATTTTGCGCCGTTTGTCGCTTCGCTTTCATTCACGTAGTCTGCGGCGAAGCCGCAAACCTGAACCTGTATGCACGACGGCTATCTGTTCACCCTGGGCATTTGCGGCAGCGCCAACGACGGTGGCCCGGCCCGCATGTGCCTCGACGCGATGCTCGCCGCCCTGCCTCCGGTCAAGCGCGCCGCCTATCTGGGCGAGGTGTTGATCAGCCCCGGCGCGCCTTCGTTCGACGATCCGCTGATGGCGCCGTTGCTCGGCGACATCGCCGACGCTGAGGTGCTCCTGGTGGTCACGCCCCTGCCGGGCGGCAATCTGCCGCCACGGCTGCGCGGGCTGTTCGACGCTCTCGCCGCGGCGCCGCCGCCCTCGCGACGGCGCTTCGTGGCCCTCGTCGCCGTTGGCGATGGACCCACCGATGGTCTCTGGCCGCTGCGCCATGCCCTCGAAGTGGTTGACGCCGAGAACATTGGCGAAATCTACGCTGGCGCCAGTACCGACCTTGAGGACCTGCTGGCCGAAGCGGTGCAACTGGCCCGCCTTGCCTTCAGCCGCGCCCACTTCGCCCATCCCCACGCGCTGATTTGATACTCGATGGACCTGGAGGCGCCGCATTGTTCGCCTCATCTCCATAGCTCTATACTCCGCTTTGCAGAGCCGTTGCGCCGTGGAGGCGCGGAGCTGAGCCAGTGCGGTTCCATCGGGCAGAACGGGTGCGAGCGCAGGCCCCGGGCAATCCTGCGTTCCCCGCTATGCGCAGGCAGACATACTATGGGGCACGACCCGAACACGAAGACCGGTGCGCGGGGAGAGGCGAACGGTCCTCCCACCCTCCTCGCGCGCGACCAGCCACGGCCGGCGATCCCCGCCGCCAAGAACCCCGTCCTCGACGAACTCCTGTACCGCTGCTTCGCCCGCTGGTCGCTCTGGCGGCACTTCGACCGGGTCTGGCTCCAGAGCCACGGCCCCCTGCCGCATCCCCGCAACGGTCCGCTGATCCTCTACCTGAACCACAGCTCCTGGTGGGACGGCTACCTGATGTACGTCATTCACCGGGTAGTGCTGCGCGGGCGCTTCGACGCCCACTTGCTGATGGAGGAAAAGCAACTGCGCCGCTACCGTTTCTTTAGCTGGTCAGGAGCCTTCAGCGTCAACCGCGACGACCCGGAGGAGGCCTGGCGTTCCCAGGCCTACGCCGCGGCGCTCCTGCGGGGGGGTCGCCGGCCCCGGCTGTTGTTTATCTTCCCGCAGGGCAAAATCGTGCCCAACGATCGCCGGCCCCTGGTCACCTATCCCGGCATCGCCCGGATCGTCGCGCAGGTGGGCAATGTCAACCTCTGCCCGGTGGCGCTGCGCTATGAACTGCTCGGGCGGCAGTTTCCCGAGGCTTTTATCCGGATCGGGCCGCAACACCGCGCAGTACACCCCCTGGACATCGAGGACACCCTGGCCGACATCACCAGTCGGCTCACTGCGGCCTGCGACGCCCTGCGCGACGATGTGCTGGCCTTGCGCTACGACCGTTTTCAGCCACTGCTGCGGGGACGCCGCGGGATCGATGAACTGTTCGACGGCTTTCTGCGCCTGTTGCCAAAACGAGCTTCGCGGCGCTAGTACACTGGCCGGGCAAGGGCAGGGGGATGGGGAAACCTGGTTTCCCCATCTGTTCCCATCAGCACGCCCTGGCGTACTGGCCGTAGCGCAGATACGGCTTCGTTCAACACCGGTGGGAAATACCTACGACACACTCTGCTCGTGCTCAGTACGGGCGCGCAGGCGCCGCACCAGCAGCGGAACACCGATGCGGCCGGCGATGACCAGAAAGATCAGACTGCCGATCAAAGCCGCAATCACTTGACCACGCGCCAGGTTGACCACGACGAACATCGTCAGGTTCGTCAGGTAGAGCGTCAAAGGCAACCAGGGCCAGAACAGCACACCCAACCGGCGCGGCCCGAAGCGCGCGGCGCGAACAGCGCCTGTCCGATGCAGTGCCAGCACCCAGCTCAAGAGCAAACTGGTGAACCACCAGGCCACAAAGTTCGAGGCCGGAATCCCGTAGTATGCGCTTGGATCACTATCGCTCCAGACCCAGTAGTGATTGATGTGTACCGCGAAGGGTTCAATGGTAACATCGAGGAGCAGGGCAAAGGCGGTGGCAATCAGCACGCGGGCAGGTCGAACCCGCACTTCCGCCTGCGGCGAACGGCTCTCGCGGTCGAGAAACAACTCGGCAACCCCTATGGCGGCTGTGACGATCAGGAGCCACGCAAAGGGTATGGCGAGCGGCACAACGCCAAAAATCTGCGGCTGAAGGACGTCAGTGTAACTGTAACTCCCGAAGGGAAACCCCGTGGTTGCGCCGATGTGCTCCACCAGCCACGATAGGAATAGCACCCACAATGCGGCAAGCGCGCCCCACTGCCCGAAGTTCACGATCAGCCAGAGCCCCATCAATGTGCCCTGGAGTATGAGGAGCGCTCCTCCCATCCAGGTACCCCAGACTGGCACCCGGTCCAGGGCGATCAGTGTAATCGAACCAGGATACAGAAAGAGGTAGAAGGCGAAGAGCGAGGCGACGGCAAGACGTGGCCGTGTCGTCAGACTTAACATAGATAAACGTTCCTATCGC
The DNA here is from genome assembly GCA_937120965.1 of uncultured Chloroflexota bacterium. GTDB lineage: Bacteria > Chloroflexota > Chloroflexia > Chloroflexales > Chloroflexaceae > JACAEO01. The sequence goes on along the minus strand of CAKZKA010000281.1, from coordinate 8,757 downwards.
AGTAGATGAAGCTTTTGTAGTCCATGAAATCATTATAGATTCGGCAATTTTACCTGTCAAAGCCACATAACGGCGTTCCGGTAAAGATTCTTTTACTTGCTTTCGCTGCGCGCTCCATGGTATTATATAAATCCAATCTTATGAAAGGGCATGAAGGCTTTCGTTCTGTGCGTCCCCCGTCTGGAGGATCAGGCGCAGCGAGGCAAGACAGGTATGGCGCCTGTGGGGAGGCAGCCGATGACAGCGCATAGCCGACGGGTCAGAATCCTCCTGGTTGAAGATGACAACCACATCGGGCGGATTATTGAGATGGCGCTGCCTGAGCTGGGCATCCCCTACGAGTTCGTCACGGTGCTGGGTGCTGAGGAAGGTCTGGAGCTGTGGGATCAACAGCCCTTCGATCTGGTCATGGCTGACTACAACTTGCGTGGAATGACCGGCCTGGAACTGATTGAAGCGCTTCAGGCCCGGGGCGCCACCGTGCCCACCGTGATGGTCACCGCCTACGACACCGACAGCCTGCGGCGCCGGGCGCGCGCCCTGGGTGTCAATGCCTATCTGGCAAAGCCCTTCTTCATCGATCAACTGATCAACACCCTCCGCCAACTGGTGAACCAGTCTCAGGCTCGCGCCGTGGGGTGAGCGCAAAAAAGACGATCGGCCGTACGTGTTCACACTTCTCCTGGGAGCACGGGCATCTTGCCCGCATTCAGGCCATTGCGGGCGGGACGCCCGCACACCCGGGGTGACGCCTTACCCCACATGTGAACACGTACGATCGGCCACGCCTGGAGGGTCGGCAACATCCCTGCGGCCTGTACCGCATTGGCTCGGATGTTCTGTGCGCCCTTAAACCCGCTGGAGAAGGTGCCGGACTCCTTCTCCAGCGGGGGGAGCCTGGGAGGAAGGGCCGAACGCTGCGAACGGTGCGTCTCCCACGAACCTCGTCTTAGCGCTCGCCACCCCGCGAGGGGGCGGGCGCAGGCGCAACATCGTTGTACGCCTGGCGGCTCACGGCGTCAATGAAGGGCTTGAGCGTCTCCACCGGCAGGGGGAAGATGATCGTGCTGTTTTTCTCCACCGCGATCTCAGTGAGGGTCTGCAAATAGCGGAGTTGGAGCGACACCGGCTCGCTCGCAATCACCTCCGCTGCCTGGGCCAGGGTGCGGCTCGCCTGTAACTCACCGTCGGCGTGGATCAGTTTGGCGCGCTTCTCACGCTCGGCCTCGGCCTGTTTCGCCATCGCCCGCTGCATGTTCTGCGGCAACTCTACATCCTTCACCTCGACGATCGTCACCTTAATGCCCCAGGGTTCCGTCTGCTCGTCAATGATCTGCTGGAGCTTCTGGTTGATCTTTTCGCGCTGGGCCAGCAGTTCGTCAAGCTCGACCTGCCCTACCACCGAGCGCAGCGTGGTCTGAGCGATCTGCATAGTGGCGCGGATGTAGTCCATCACTTTGGTCACCGCCCAGTTGGGATTGATGACCTGGAAATAGAGCACCGCGTTGACCTTGATCGTCACGTTGTCGAGCGTGATCACCTCCTGCACGGGAACGTCCATCGTGATCACCCGCGTGTCTACACGGACCATGCGCTCAAAGACGGGGATCACCAGAAACAGACCGGGGCCGCGAGCGCCGACCAGGCGCCCCAGACGAAAGATCACCCCACGTTCGTACTCGGGCACGATCTTGATTGCCGACAACAGGACCATCAAAGCGATAAAGGCCAGGACGGCCAGACAGGCCAGCAGGGCCAGTTCCATGGTTTTCTCCTTCGCGCGATTGTAAGGTCATACCATTTCAGCCGTCTATGCGGCTGCGCCGCACAACGCCAGAATGTGTGTTCCTGGGAGGGCTGTGCCCTCCCAAACCCTCCCCGCTGGCGGGCTGTTGCTGGGAGGGTGTAGAGCAGCGGCAGCGCCGCGCCTCTACACCCTCCCACATGCCGGTGAGAAGGGCTTGCCGCCCCCACCGGCAGGGGCGTGGGGAAACCCGGCACCCTCCCAAACCCTCCCCGCTGGCGGGCGGTGAACACAGAAAACCGGGATTGCCCATGCCCCCTGCCAGACTGTGCGCCAGCATCACTGCTCACCAGTGACGCGCTCGAGTGGGCCTGGCTCTTCGGCCAGGCGCCGCACCGTCAAGCGCAAGTCGTAGACCCCGGTGACGCGCACCCATTCGCCCGGCTCCGCTTCCCCGTCTTCGCTGATCGCCCGCCACAGGGCCCCCTCAACAAACACGAGCCCCTCCGGGTCTAACCGCTTGCGCACCTCAGCCAGCCGGCCCACCAGTCCCTCCTGACCGGTTGTGACCGGGGTGTTGCGCGTGCGTAGCACCAGGTAGACTCCCGTGGCTGCGAACGCGATAAGCAGCAAGGCCACCAGGGCAATCGCCCACAGTGCCACGCCAACCCCGGGGGCCTGAACCGAGTCGAACAGGTTCAGGGTGCTGATCACAAAGATTACTACGCCGACCAAGGTAAACGCTCCATGCGATGGGGCATACAGATCCGCGACGATCAGCCCGAAGGCCGCCACGAGCCCCAGCACCGCCAGCCAGCGCACTGGCAGGGCGATCAGGCCCACAGCGGCGGCGAGCAGCAGAGCGATACCCAGCCCCGCCAGCACGCCGACGCCCGGCGTCACGAACTCGGCGTAGATGGCGATGCCGGCCATCACCAGGAGCAGGAAGGCCACAGTGGGGGTGGCGAGCAACAGGAGCAACTGCTCCCACACGGTGGGAGGCAACGGCTGCGGCGCGCGCCCCAGCACACGCAGCGTGCGCGTCTCGCCGCCCTCCAGAACCACCGCGCGTCCCTCCAGGGTGGTCAGCAGCTCGTTCACGTCGCGCGCAACCAGGTCAATGGTCGGAGGTGTGGAGGCAACCGCCTGTTCGTTGTTGATCACCACGCCCTCACGCACCGCCTGTTCGACCCAGGCATCACTGCGGCCTCGCTCGCGGCTCCAGGCGCCGAGCTGGGAGATGGCCTCGGTGTAGAGCAACTCGCGGGTGGCGTCGCTGGCATTTGCATCGGGCTGCACCAGTGGCTCGACGATGCCGAAACTGGTATTGGGGGCCATCACTGCCACGTGCGCCGGAGTGAGCAGCCACACCCCCGCGGCGCCACTGCGCGTGCCGGGCGGCGCCACGTAGACCACCACGGGGACGCGGGCCTGCGCCAGTTGACCGGCAAACCCGCGCACGTCGCGCAGCACGGCGCCGTTGGCCGACAGACGCACGATCAGCGCTTCGGCATTGGCCGCTTCGGCCTCGCGCAGCGCCCGCTCCAGGTAGCCAATGCTGTAGCGGCTTACCACCCCATCAAGACCCAGGGTGTAGATCGGCCCGCTCCCCTGGGCCACGGTGGTCCGGGGCCAGGTTACGGCAGCCACCAGCGCCAGGAGCGTAACCAGCAGCGCCGCGATGAGCGCGACGGCGCGCGTGCCGGCAGTGGGCCGGGCGCATTGCTTCCGGCAAACGTCGCTTACCATTGTGTTTGTATGATAGTACATCCAGCCAGCGGGGACAACAATCACCTCATCCCGGCCCGGCTGGGCCACGCGCCACAAAACGCTTGATACGCCGCTCGAATCCGGCCCGAGGCAACAGCACCCGTCGCCCGCAGCGTTCGCATCTGATACCGATCTCGGCGCCCAGGCGCACGACACGCCAGGTATCGCCACCGCACGGATGGGGCTTGCGGGTCTGCACGATGTCGTCGAGGTACAATGTGAGGGGTGGCCGGTCAGGCATATCTAGCGCCCTCCCACAGGGCGATCAATTCGTCGAGAGACATGGTAGCCAGCGAACGCCCCTGGCGCGCGGCGGCAGCCTCGACGCCGCTGAAGCGGCGGCGAAACTTAGCGCTGGCCTCGCGCAGCGCCGTCTCGGCATCGAGGCCCAGCCAGTCGGCCAGGCGAGTGAGAACGAAGAGTGTGTCGCCCAACTCCTCAGCGGTGTGGGCCGGGTCGCCCGACGCCGCGGCCTCCGCCAGTTCGTCCAGTTCCTCCCGGAGCTTGGCCCACACCTGGCTGATGTCGTTCCAGTTGAAGCCGGCGCGGGCGGCCTTCTTGCCGAGCTTCTGGGCCATAGCCAGCGCGGGCAGGGTTGGCGGCACACCGTCGAGGAGGCTTGCGCGTGGGCGCCCTTTGCGGGCATGCTCGGCGGCTTTGATCTGCTCCCAGTTGCGCAGCACCTGCCCCTCATCGTCCACCGCCAGCGCGCCGAACACGTGGGGATGGCGACCGATCAGTTTGCGTGACACCTGCTCAAACACCTCTTCGAGCGCGAAGTGGCCCGCCTGCCGCGCCATCTCGCTCTGGCTGAAGATGCTGATCAGCAGATCCCCCAGCTCTTCGCTCAACGCGGCCGTATCGCCGCTGTCGAGGGCCTCGAGTACTTCGTGGACCTCCTCCAGCAACGCGGCGCGGAGGGAACGGGGAGTTTGCCGCACATCCCACGGGCAGCCGCCCGGGCCGAGCAACCGCGTCACCACCCAGCGGAGACCCTCGGCACTCCGCAGGTCGTCGGCGGTGGGCAGGGGAGGCAGGTACCAGACGTGCAGCGGCGCGGCGAGATCAGCCCGCCAGGTGGTGAGGTGGGCAAGCGGGTGCTCGTCGCGGCCCAGGGGCGCCCCGACGGCGTCGAGGCGCGCCAGACGCACCCGATGCGCGTCAGGATAGCGGACGAGCAGCAGGCGCGCCACAGCCGGCCAATCCGCGCCCGGGTCGCCCGCAAGCAGCGCAGGCGCGGCGGGGAGCAAGGGAAAGGGCACGGGAGGCGGCGCGTAGCTCCCCAGACCCTGCGTTTCGGCATACGCGGCCACTTGCGACGGCGCATCGGGCGTGGGCAGGCCCGCCGGTTGCGCCGCGGCGAGCAACGCCTCCACTACCCACAGTTGGAAGCCCGCTGGCGCCTCCACCTCCAGGGCGCGCAGGGCCGCCTCAAGTAGTTCCCCGGTTCTCAGCGTAAGCAACCTTCCCTTCCTATCCAGGTATGTACAGCAGTCCGTCAACGAGATGTGCCGCGAGCGACCGATCAGGCTGGCAGTCACGGACAGGCTGACGCGGAGAGGGCTTCGTCCTTTCAAAGGGTATCACGAGATCAGCGCGTTCACAGCATGCGCGGATCATGGCGCCCGTGCCCGCGCGGCTGATCAGGTTGGCGCGCACCCCTGGAAGAGTCAGGCACGCCGCTCGCATTCGTTTATTCGTTCATTCGTTTATTCGTTTCCCATTCGTTGGCCCATTTCGACCCATTTCATTTCCCATTCGTTAGCCCATTTAAGCGTATTGCCGCATCAGGAAGCCCATCCCAGAGCAGGTGAAACCCGTTGAAGCTTCATCCTTCCACGCGCCCTCCTGCCGCATCCACTGGCCATCGTCGCGACGGGCCTCTACTTCCCCCTGCCGCCGCCGGAGGCAGCGGGGGAGGGGGAAACACCAGTGGCAAACCTCACGCTCCGACCACTCAGCGCGCCCCGCCCTCGGCAGGGAACGGCAGCGGCACACTGTTTGGATCAAAGCCCGGGGCGATCTCCAGCATCCCGCTGTTCTCGGCCTGGCGCCGCAGTTCCTCGTACCAGGGCATAAACGTCTGCTCGTAGAACGCCTGGGCGTTACTACTGCTCCGTAGTTGCTCGAAACTGTCAAAGGGCCGGTTCGCTTCGCGCCCCAGGACCTCGAGCACGTGCCAGCCAAACTGGCTCTGCACACTGGTCGGGGTGTTCAGCGGCGCGGAGAAGGCTGTCTCCTCAAACTCAGGCACAAACTGGCCTCGTGGGGACCAACCCAGCTCGCCACCCTTCGCCGCCGAACCGGTATCCTGGGACCGTTCACGGGCGAGGGCGGCAAAATCAGCGCCCGCAGCCAGATCGGCCAGCACCTGGTTCACGGCGCTCTCGTCGGCCACAAGAATGTGGCGCACATTGACCATATCGGCGCGCGTATTGCGGGCGATCACCTCAAAGACAACCTGCTCACGCGCCACCTGCTCGCGCCGCACCGTCATCGCCAACAACGGGCCATCACCGCCGGGGGAAAACATCGGCAGCACCGCAGCGTCCACAGCCGACGGGTCGGCGCCGATACCGTTGCGCCGGGCATAGTCCAGCAGCAACAGATCCTGGATCAGGCGATCAAAGATCGTGGCGCGAACATTGGCCTCGTTGGCCAATTGCTCGATCTGCTCGCGGGTCTGCCCCTGCGCCACCAGATCGGCGACGCCGGGACCAATGTCGCGTTGCAGGCGCTGCTCGAAATCAGCAAGGGTGTAGGTTTGACCGCCGAAGCGCACGATCACCGGGCTATCGGGGGGCGCCAGTTGCTGGCCGTTTTGCGTGCTGGCGCATCCAGCGAGGGCAAGGGCGAGCAGCAGAGCGACGCAGAGCCGCCGGAGCGTAGCGATGGACCTGCCTGAAGCGTTCATCATAGTCTTCCAAATGGTAACAGTGAGAGCGTTGAGCTTCGATGCGTTTTGGGAACCTGGGGCGCCATCTGCCGGCAGAGACGCGAGGCATCTGCGGCGAGGGCCGCACCCTCCCACGCACCCTTCTGCCGCGTAGGTGTTCACACTTCTCCCGGGTGCGCGGGTATCCTGCCCGCATCCAGGCCATTGCGGGCGGGACGCCCGCGCGCCCGCGGTGACGCCTTACCCCACGTGTGAACACGTACTCTGCCGCACCCATTGCGCCCGCGTCGGGCATTCAGGTCAACGATCGGCGTTCCCGTTCTCGTTAAGCGAAAGGATGGCCATAAACGCCTCCTGGGGGATCTCGACATTACCGACCATCTTCATACGCTTTTTGCCCTCTTTTTGCTTTTCGAGCAGCTTGCGCTTGCGGGTGACATCGCCGCCGTAACACTTGGCAAGCACATCCTTACGCAAGGCCCGCACCGTCTCACGGGCGATCACCTTGCTGCCAATGGCCGCCTGGATCGGCACCTCGAACATCTGGCGCGGGATGAGCTGCCGCAGGCGTTCGACGAGGTCACGCCCGCGCTGGTAGGCAAACTCGCGGTGCACGATCAGCGAGAGCGCATCAACCGGCTGCTGGTTGACCAGCACATCAAGCTTGACCAGATCGGCCTCCTGGTAGCCGGCGAGCGTATAATCGAGCGAGGCGTAGCCCTGGGTGCTGCTCTTGAGTCGATCGTAGAAATCAATCACGATTTCGGCGAGCGGCATGCGGTACTTCAGCAGCACACGGGTCGGATCGAGGTACTCCATCGTCTCGAAAACGCCGCGCCGGGTGGTCACCAGTTCCATAATGGCGCCGATGTAGCGCGCCGGCGCGATGATGCTGATCTGTACGATGGGCTCCTCGATCGCGGCGATCTTGCTCACCTCGGGCATCTCCGAGGGGTTGGAGACAGTAACGATCTCGCCGTCGGTGCGCAGGACCTGGTACTCCACACTGGGCGCGGTGATCAGCAAGTCGAGGTTGTACTCGCGCTCCAGGCGCTCGCGCACGATCTCCATGTGCAGAAGACCGAGGAAGCCAGCGCGGAACCCGAAGCCGAGCGCCGCCGAACTCTCGGGCTGGAAGGAGAGCGCGGCATCGTTGAGCTTGAGCTTCTCGAGCGCGTCACGCAGTTCGGGGTAGGCGTTACTGTCCACCGGGTAGAGGCCGGCGAAGACCATCGGCTTGGCCGGGCGATAGCCGGGCAGCGGCGTCTCAGCGGGCTGATCAGCCAGCGTAACCGTATCGCCCACCTGGCACTCTTCGACCGTCTTCAGGCCGGTGGCAATGTACCCCACCTCACCGGTGTTGAGCACCGGCAGCGGCTGCATCGCGGGGCGAAAGGCGCCGATCTCCAGAGTCTCCGCCCGGGCGCCGGTACCCATAAACTGCACCCGCGCGCCAGAGGGGATGGCCCCATCCACCACGCGCACAGCGGCGATGACGCCCTTGTAGGGATCGTAGTGCGAGTCAAAGATCAGCGCGCGAGCGGGGCGCCCGGCCTGACCATGGGGGGGCGGAATGCGCCGAACGATCGCCTCGAGGATCTCCGGCACGCCGATGCCCTCCTTGGCCGAGGCCATGATGGCCTCTTCGGCGGGAATGCCGATCACCTTCTCGATCTCCTCGGCCACCTCCTCGGGGTGCGCGCCGGGCAGGTCAATTTTGTTGATCACCGGGATGATCGTCAGATCGTTCTCCAGCGCCAGGTAGACATTGGCGAGCGTCTGCGCCTCGATCCCCTGCGCCGCGTCAACCACCAGCAGGGCGCCCTCGCATGCAGCGAGCGAGCGCCCGACCTCGTAGCTAAAGTCCACGTGACCCGGGGTATCGATCAGATTGAGCATGTACACCTCACCATCGGCAGCGCGGTAGTGCATGCGCACGGCCTTGAGCTTGATGGTGATCCCCCGCTCGCGCTCGAGATCCATCGAGTCGAGGTGCTGTTCGCGGCGTTCACGCTCGGTGATCGTGCTCGTCATCTCCAGCAGTCGATCGGAAAGCGTAGTCTTACCGTGATCGACGTGGGCAATAATACAGAAGTTGCGGATCTTTGCCTGATCAGACATTGTGCGGTTCCAGGGCGGACCTATCGGCGCGCGGTTTTGCTGCTCCGCAGGCAGTATACCATTATTTGCCCCGCTCAGCCGAACGGGGAGCGCGGGTACCTGTTCAGCCGCCCCGTGGGCAGGGGGATGGGGAAACCCGGTTTCCCCGTCTGTTATACCATTTTGGATTTTAGATTTTGGATTGTGGATTGCCACGCTGGGCAGCACAACGCCTGAAATCGCTTCA
>CAKZKA010000280.1 GCA_937120965.1 uncultured Chloroflexota bacterium | reverse complement strand
CGCCCCCACCGGGCGCATTATCCGCCCCACCGTGGCCGCCCCCACCGGGCGCGGTGGCCGTCGGCGGCCGTGGGGACGGCGGGGGGCGGCGCCACATGCCCGTCACGCCATTCGCACCGACGGGACGGCGTAGAGACGGCCCGTCGGGCCGTCTCTACACCCCCACCGGGCGCATTATCCGCCCCACCGTGGCCGCCCCCACTGGGCACCGTGGCCACCCCCACCACACGCGGCGCCCGCCGAAGGTGCGGTACAATAGCTCCACGCCGCACCGTCCCGATGAGCCACAGCGATGTACCTCAAACGCCTCGAGATCCAGGGCTTCAAGACCTTCGCCACCCGCACCGTGCTGGAATTCCGCCCCGGTATTACGGCCATCGTGGGGCCGAATGGCTCGGGTAAGAGTAACCTGGCCGACGCGGTGCGCTGGGTGCTGGGCGAGCAGAGCCTCGCCACGCTGCGTTGCAAGCGCTCCGAGGAGCTGATCTACGCTGGCGGCGGGCGCCGCGCCCCCGCCGGGCTGGCCGAGGTCTCGCTGACGATTGACAATAGCGACCGGCTGCTGCCCCTCGATTTCGATGAGGTAACCATCACCCGCCGCGCTACCCGCGCCGGCGACAACGAGTATTTCATCAACCGCGCCCGCGTGCGTCTTCGCGATGTGCTCGAGGCAACCGAGCCGCTCGGTGGTTCCTACACGCTGATCAACCAGGGCCTGGTAGATGCCGCTCTGACCCTGCGCCCCGAGGAACGCCGCCGTCTCTTTGAGGACGCCGCCGAGATTGGCGGCTTCGAGGCGCGCAAGGCTGAGGCCCTGCGCCGCCTGCGCGAGACTGAGGCTAACCTCAACCGCCTGGATGATCTGCTGGCCGAACTGGAGCCGCGCCTGCGCAGTCTGAAGCGCCAGGCGACCCAGGCCCGCCAGCACCGCGAGTTGTCTGCCGGGTTGTTGCACCTGCAACGGCAGCTCTACACCCGGCAGTGGCAGGCGGCCTGCGCCCTCAGCGCCAGTACACGGGCCGAGCTGGCCCGCCTGGACGCCGAGCTGGAGCGCGCCCGCGTTGCTCAGGCCAGTGCGGCTGCCGAACTCCAGGCGCTTCGCGGCGCCCTGCGCGCCCACCGCGAGGAACTGGGCGCCTTGCATCAGCAGAGCAGCGATCTGCACCGCCGCGCCGAGGCAGCGCAGCGCGACCTCGCCGTCGGCGCTGAACGTGTGGCCGCCCTGGCCCGCCGGGGCGAGGACCTCGAGCGCCAGCGCAACGACCTGGCCCTGCGTCGCCAGCAGGTCGAGGAGCAGCGGACCCTCACCGCCGCTGAGGCTGCCCGCGCCGAGATGGCCCTGCGCGCCCGGCAGCAGGCCCTCGCCGCTGCCGAGGCCGAACTGGCTGCCCGCGCGGCCGCCAGCCATGCCCGCGCCGACGCGCTGCGCCAGGCGCAAGACGCGGCCCTCCGGGCCGCGCGCGCCGTGACCGAGGAGCGCGCCCGTGCCGAGCAACTTGTGGCCCGTATGGAGGGTCTGGCCCGCGAGAGCGCCGGGGTAGACGCGGCGGTAGCCAGGGCCGCAGATCGGCGCGCCGCCGCGGAGTCCGGTCTGGAACAGGCTCGCCTCGCTCTGGAGCAGGCCGAGGCGGCTCACCAGGCCGCCGCCGCCGCCCTTCAGACCGCCCGCGGCGAGCTGGAGGACCTGCGCGCCAGCCGCGCCGGGGCCGACGAGGCGCGGGCCGCTGCGCGCCGCGCCCTGACCGATGCCGAGGCGCGCCTGGAGTCACTCGAACGCCTGGCCCGCTCCTACACCGGTGTCTTCGCCGGCGTGCGCACCGCCATGCAGTGGGCCGAACGCGCCGGACGCCCTGGCTTCGCCCTGGTCCAATCGCTCATTCGCTCCCCGGCCGATCTGGAAACGGCGATTGAAGTGGCTCTCGGCGCCCGCCTCCAGCACATTGTGGTGGAGCGCTGGGAAGATGCCGAGGCCGCTATCGCCGAACTGAAGCGTTCAGGAGCCGGACGGGCAACCTTTCTGCCCCTGGATACGCTGGTCAGCCGCGATGACGGCCCCGCAGAGCCACGTCGGCGGGGCGGCTCCACGGGGCCGGACGGTGCGGCCGTGCTCGGCATCGCTGCCGACCTGGTCGAGTACGATCCGCGGTACGAGGCGGTGGTGCGGCAACTCCTGGGGCGCGTCCTGATCGTCCGCGACCTCGCCGTTGCCCGCGCCGAACTGCGGCGCATCGGCGGCGGCTGGACGATTGTCACCCTCGACGGCGAGCAGGTGAGCAGCGGCGGCGCGGTCACCGGCGGCGCCCAGGCCAGGGAGAGCGGCGCGCTGCGCCGCGAGCGCGAGCTGCGCGAATTGCCCACCCTGGTCGCCGCCGCGCGGGCCGACCTGGAGCAGGCCAGCGCCCGTGTGGCCGACCTCGATGCCGCCATCCAGAATCACACCGCGCACCTGCGCGAGTTGGAGAACCGCGCCCGCGAACTCCAGCGCCAGGTCGAGGCGGCCCGCGCCGCTCACGAACAGGCCCGCCAGGACCTCACCCGGGCCGGGCAGGAGCAGGACTGGGCCGCGCAGCGTCGCGCCGCCCTGGCCGCCGAGCAGGCCGCCCTCAGCGCGCAACAGCAGGCGGTCGCCGCGCGACTGCAAGCTGCCGAAGAAGCCGTCCGCGCCGCTGAGGCCACACTGGCCGAGGCCCGGGCGCGCCAGGATCAGGCCGCGTATGAGGACGGCAATGCCCGCGAACAACTGGCGGCCCTGCGTGCCGAGGTCAACGCCGCCGAGGGCCAGCTCCGCGCCGCGCAGCAACTGCACGCCGCCCATACCCAGAGCCTGGAACTCCTGGCGCGCCAGGAACGCGACCTTGCCGGGGCCAGCGCTGCCCTGCAGGCCGAACGCGCCGACCTCGACGCCGCGCACGCCCGCCGCGAGGCCGAGCACGCGGCCCTCCTGGCTGCGATTGACGCCCTGCGGGCGCGCATCGCTCCCGCCGAAGCCGCACTGCGCGAAGAAGAGCTACGCCTCGGCGCCCTGGAACAGCGCGAGGCCGCCGCCACTGCCGCCCTGCTGGAGCAGGAAAGCGCCCATAGTCGCGCCGCCCTGGAGGCCCAGCGCGCCCAGGACCGCCAGGAGGCCCTCTTCGAGCGCGCCGCCGCCGATGGCATCGAGCTTGACCCCGTGCCTGCCACCGACGCCGCGGAGCACGCTCCCGACCAGGCCGCGCCCGTACCGGTTGAAGCGTTGCAACGCGACATCGAAAGCCTGAAGAGCCGCATCCTGCGCCTCGGCCCGGTCAACCCCCTGGCCCTGGAAGAATACGACGAAACCGCGGAGCGTCAGCGCTACCTGCGCAGCCAGATCGAAGACCTGCGTGAGGCCCGCGCCACCCTGATGGAACTGATCGGCGAACTCGACCGGGTGATGCACAACCGCTTCACCGCCACCTTCCACGCCGTGGCCGCCGAGTTCGAGCGCACCTTCACCCAGCTCTTCGGCGGCGGCTCGGCCAGACTGGCGCTGACTGGCGGCGAGGCCGGCGAACCCGCTACGGATGACGGGGGCGCGACAGCCGAACCCCGTCCCCCAGGCGTTGAAATCATCGTGCGCCCTCCGGGCAAAAAACAGCAGAATATCTCGCTCCTCTCCGGCGGCGAACGCGCCCTGACCGCAGCGGCCCTGCTCTTCGCCATCCTCAGCGTCAACCCCAGCCCCTTCTGCATCCTCGACGAAACCGACGCCGCCCTCGACGAGACCAACGTAGGGCGCTTCCGCGATGCCCTGCGGCAACTCAGCGCCCGCACCCAGTTCATCCTTATCACCCACAACCGTGGCACCATCGAGGTCGCCGATACCCTCTACGGCGTCAGCATGGGCGATGACGGCAGCTCGAGGACCATCTCGCTGCGGGTGGAGAGCTACGTGACCGGGCCGCATGTGTAATACGATGATGCCGCATTGCTTGAAGCGGCTTCAGGCGTTGTGCTACCCAGCGTGACAATCCACAATCCAAAATCTAAAATCTAAAATCTAAAATCTAAAACCTGACAGCCGCCGATTTCTTGAGATCCAATATTGGCTTACTCAAGTACTTGACAAGCCTCCGTCCGGTCTGCTATTATTCGCAACAGCACATACACAACCAGACGCGCAGCTCATCCAGAGCGGTGGAGGGACCGGCCCTGTGAAACCGCGGCAACCACTGGATGCATCAGGTGACGGCGTTGTCGCCTCGATGCTCCAGTACGGTGCCAATTCCGTCAGAAAAATCTGGAAGATGAGCGGCACGCCCGGCGATTCACACTCTGTATCGCAAGTGACTGCCCTCATCGAATGCCGATGAGGGCTTTTTTTGTACCTGCGGCGGCCCGTCGCCCGTGCCCAGACGTAGCGCCCGCCCGGACCAGCCCTGACCGTCACCCGAATCCTGGCCTACCTGCGAAGGAGCATCACCAACATGACCGACGCCCCCCAGTTCACCGGCTTCGAGACCCTGGCCCTCCACGGCGGACAGATCCCCGACCCGACCACCGGCGCCCGCGCCGTGCCGATCTACCAGACCACCTCCTACCAGTTCCAGGACACCGACCACGCCGCCCGGCTCTTCGGGCTTCAGGAGTTCGGGAATATCTACACCCGGATCATGAACCCGACCACCGATGTCTTCGAGCGGCGCATGGCCGCGCTCGAAGGCGGCGTCGGCGCCCTGGCCCTGGCCTCAGGGCAGGCCGCCGAGACCCTGGCGATCCTCAATCTGGCCGGGGCAGGGGATAACATCGTCTCTTCGACCGATCTCTACGGCGGCACCTATAACCTCTTCCGCCATACCCTCCCCAAGATCGGCATTGCCACCCGCTTCGTTGACGGGCGCGACATCGAGGGCTTCCGCGCTGCGATTGATGATCGCACCAGAGCCTTCTTCCTCGAACTGGTGGGCAATCCCAGACTCGACGTGCTCGACCTGGAACGCATCGCTGCCGTGGCTCACGAGGCCGGCGTGGCCGTGATTGTGGACGCCACCACGGTGACGCCGTACCTCTGGCAGCCGCTCAAGCACGGCGCCGATATTGTTATCCACTCCGCCACCAAGTACATCGGTGGGCACGGCACCAGCATCGGCGGCGTGATTGTGGACGGGGGCACGTTCGACTGGGCCAATGGCCGCTACCCCGAGTTTACCACGCCCGACCCGAGCTACCACGGGCTGGTCTACACCCAGGCGCTGGGCAACCTGGCCTACATCATCAAGGTGCGGGTGCAGGGCCTGCGCGACATCGGCGCTTCGATCAGCCCCTTCAACTCCTTCCTGCTGTTGCAGGGCCTCGAAACCCTGCCGCTGCGCATGGAGCGCCACAGCCAGAACGCCCTCGCCGTGGCGCGCTACCTCAGCGAACACAGCAAGGTAGCCTGGGTGAACTACCCCGGCCTGCCCAGCCATCCCAGCTACGAACTGGCCCAGAAGTACCTGCCCCGCGGGCAGAGCGGCATCCTGGGCTTCGGCATCAAAGGCGGCCTGGAGGCCGGCAAGAAGTTCATCAACAGCCTGAAGCTCTTCTCGCACCTCGCCAACATCGGCGACGCCAAGAGCCTGGCCATCCATCCCGCCAGCACCACCCACAGCCAGCTCACGCCTGAAGAGCAGGCCCTTACCGGCGTCACCGAAGATTACGTGCGCCTTTCAATCGGGATCGAGACCGTTGACGACATTATCGCCGATCTGGAGCAGGCCCTGAGCCGTGTGTGACCGTTCACGCCGCCCGTAGGGGCGCGCTGTGTCGCGCCCCTACCCGCCGCGCTGCAACAGCTATGACCGCACCACAGACACATTTCGCGCCCGAAGGCGTCGGCATCGTCCACCGCCAGTATCTGACCTGGACCGAAGCGCTGCCGCTGGAAAGCGGCGCGACGCTGTCACCGGTCACCCTGGCGTTTGAAACGTACGGTGAACTCAACCCCGCCCGCAGCAACGCCATCCTCCTGCTCCACGCCCTCTCGGGCGATGCCCACGCCGCCGGGCGCCACAGCCCCAACGACCGCAAGCCGGGCTGGTGGGACGCCATGGTCGGGCCGGGGCGACCGTTCGATACCGACCGCTATTTCGTGATCTGCTCGAATGTGATTGGGGGGTGCCAGGGTTCCACCGGCCCATCGAGCCGCAACCCCTACACCGGACGGCCCTTTGGCGCACGCTTTCCGGTGATCACCATCGGCGATATGGTGCGCGCCCAGACCCGTCTGATCGATGCCCTGGGCATCACCCGGCTCCTGGCAGTGGCCGGTGGCTCCATGGGCGGCTTTCAGGCCCTTGAATGGGCCACGGCCTACCCCGAGCGCGTGGGCGGTTCGATCCTCCTCGCTACCAGCGCCCGCTCCAGCCCGCAGACCATTGCCTGGAACAGTATCGGGCGCCGGGCCATTATGAGCGACCCGCGCTGGCGCGGCGGCGATTACTACGGCTCCGAGCCGCCCTGCGACGGCCTGGCAGTGGCCCGTATGATCGGTCACGTCACTTACCTCAGCGAGCCGTCGCTCGAAACCAAATTCGGGCGCCGCCTCCAGAGAGGCGATGAGTTTGCCTTTAGTCTGGAACAGGAATTCGCGGTCGAAAGCTATCTGGAATATCAGGGTGAAAGCTTCAACACCCGTTTCGACGCCAATTCCTACCTCTACATTACCAAGGCGATGGATTACTGGGATCTGCCCGCGCGCTACGGCTCGCTCGACGCCGCTATGGCCCGCGTGCAGGGTCCTACGCTGCTCCTCTCCTTCAGTAGCGACTGGCTCTACCCCACCGGCGAGTCGCGCGCCATTGCCGATGCCCTGGCGCGCCAGGGGCGCCCCGTCGAACATCTGGACCTGCCGAGCGGCGCCGGGCACGATGCGTTTCTGATTGATGTTGATCTGCAACGGCCGATCATCACCGAGTTCCTCGATGATCTGGCCCGGGACCTGGTGTAACGCCAGCCCCGCACAATGAAAATAATTATTCTTGGGAGGGCGAAGCCCTCCCAAACCCTCCCCGCTGGCGGGTTGTTTCCTGGAAGAGCTGCGCCCTCTCAAACCCTCCCGCGGGCGGGCTATGTTCACCTCAGAGGGAAGGCTGTCTCCGCCCTGGCCCGCTCCCGCCGGGGAGGGGAACCGGGCTCCTCCCTCCAGCGTTCAGCGGCGAACATTCCCACACCCTCCCGTATGTTGAAACGGGTAACGGCACGGCACGGTTGGCAGACTGCAATCCCCGGTAGGCGGGTCTTTACCGGTTCCATCCCTCACGCAGCGTATAGTCGGAGAAGTCCGGGGTTGCCGGCGACCCCGCCGTACCCGCGAAGAGGAGGGATGCCCGATGTGGCGCGCAATGCTCGACCGTGTCGTCTTTGTGCTGATCAACGTTGTGGTGATGGTCATCCTCCACGGCAACAGCAAGCAGTTCTGGCCCAGGATCCCCTACCTGAGCCTCCGAAATGAGAGTACGGCGGAACACACCCGGCTCGTCTTCAACACCCTGGCGGTGAGCACGCTTATCCAGGCGCTGCTTGGCCGGCTGCCGCGCGAACGCTGGCTGCCGCGCGTGCTGGTGCTGGGAGTGGTTCCGGCGATGCTGCCCGCCCTGATCTTCTTCGGCCAGAAGGTGCTGCGCTTGCAGGGCGCCACGGCCGAACGCTACAACCTGGCGATGGTGCCACTGCTGCCCCTTGCAGCCATTGCCGTCGAAGAAGGCCTGGCCGCCCAACTCGCCTCTCCCCCCGAAACACCCTCCTCGGCCGATTATTCGCATCTTGTCTGATGTGAAAACATGGGGAACCCGGGGTTCCCCATCCCCCTGCCCGTAGGGGTGCCAGGCGCCCCCAACGGCGGTTGGGGGGTGGGGAAACCGGGTTTCCCCACGCCCCTCCCTGCGGGGAGGAGCCCGCTTCCCTCCCCCAGCGGGGGAGGGCCAGGGAGGGGGTTAGCCCTCCCACGGTTGCATGCTGGCGTTGTGCGCCATGCGCATGACTGTCTGAGGTGAACATACGGGGAAACCGGGTTTCCCCACCTGCGGTGAGCCTGTCGAACCGCACCCCTGCCTGTAGGGCGCCAGCCGCTCCCAACAGCGGTTGGGAAATGGGGAAACCGGGTTTCCCCATCCCCCTGCCTGTGGGGCGGCAAGCCCTCCCCACCGGTGAACATATAGGGAAACCGGGTTTCCCTATCCCCCTGCCCGTGGGGCGGCAAGCCCTCCCCACCGGGAGGGTTTGGTCATAGAGACACAGCGCCGCTGCGTCTCTATGACAACGCCACCCCGTTTCGCGCAATCACCTCGCGGTACCAGTGCGCCGAGCGCTTCCAGATCCGCTTCCCGGTGGCATAATCGGTGTAGAGCAGCCCGAAACGCTTGCTGCACCCGTGCGACCACTCGAAGTTGTCCAGCAATGTCCAGACGTAATAGCCGCGCAGGTCGATCCCCTCCTGAATGGCCTGATGCGCCATCGCGATGTGCTGGCGCAGGTAGGCGATCCGCGCCTCATCGCGAACGCTACCGTCGGGATCAACGCTGTCGTCGAAGGCTGCGCCGTTTTCGGTGATGTAGAGCGGCAGCGCGGTGTAGGCGCGCGCCTGCCGCAGCGTCTCGATGATGCACTGCGGGTAGATCTCCCAACCCATCGCTGTGGTCGGCCCTGATGGCTGCACCTGGCGCGCCCCGCCGATCAGGTCGAACGGGTCGAACCGGGTAACCAGTCGCGAATAGGTGTTAAGACCAAGAAAATCGATCGGAGAACTGATCACCTGGAGATCGCCGGGCTGCACGGCGGGGCGTATGCCGCGCCAAGCAAAATGGCGCAGCACGTCCTCGGGGTAGCGCCCGCGAAACAACGGCTCCAGAAACAGGCGGTTCGTCGCCCCATCGGCGAAGCGACTGGCCCGTATGTCCCACGGGCGCTGCGAAGCCGGATGGTGCGGCCAGAGGATCAGCACGATGCCGATCTGTGGACGGGGAACGCCGCCGTGCGTTCCCGAGGGAAACTCGGCCCGAAAGGCCTGCACAGCCAGGCCGTGCGAGAGCAGCAGGTGGTGGGCCACATTGAGCATGACCCAGGGATTGCGCCGGCCCGGGGCGTATTCACCTGTGCCGTAGCCGTAGAAGGTCTGAATAAAAGGCTCGTTGTGGGTGACCCACAGTGGCACGTCGGCGCCCAGGCGGCGGAACAGCAGCGCGGCGTACTCGGCGAAACGCAGGGCCGTATCGCGGTTGGCCCAGCCGCCGTTGTCCTCCAGGCGCTGGGGCAGATCCCAGTGATAGAGGGTGACGTTGGGCATGATGCCACGGGCGTTGAGCGCGGCGATCAGGCGGCGGTAGAAGTCCAGGCCTTTCTCGTTGAGCGGTGGAGCGCCGGTTGGCAAGATCCGCGGCCAGGCGATGCTGAAGCGGTAGCTTTTCAACCCCAGCGCGGCTATGTGCTCGACGTCCTCCTGCCAGCGGTGGTAGTGATCGCAGGCGATGTCGCCGGTGCTGCCATCGGCGATCTTGCCCGGCGTGTGGGCAAAGCGGTCCCAGATACTCTCGCCCCTGCCGTCTTCGTTCCATGCGCCCTCGATCTGGTAAGCTGCCGTCGCCGCGCCCCACACAAAGCCGGGCGGGAAGGTCAGGTCATGCATAGCGTTTCTCGCGGGAATGGGCGTAGCCCTGCGTGATCGAAATCGGAGCTGTTCCGACGTTAAGTCAATGACATTGCCTTATGCAGGCATAGAGATTACGAATGTGGTGCGTCCGGCTGAGGTGAACATCGGGGAAACCCGGTTTCCCCGTGCCCCTGCCCAGCGGGGCGCCAAGCGAGCCCAAAAGCGGTTGGGGTGTCGGGAAACCCGGTTTCCCCGCGCCCTTCCCTGAGGGAAGGGTTTGTAGCGTTCCGCCCCCTCCCGGCCTCCTCCCGCCCGGGGGGAAGCGCCCGGTTCCCTCCCCTGGCAGAGGAGAGTTAGAGAGGGGTTGCGCTAATGCCAGCGAGCCATCCAATGAAAAAAGCCCTGGTACTCTCCGGTGGCGGCGCCCGCGGCGCATACCACGTCGGTGTGATCGAGGCGCTGGTTGAAGCCGGCTGGATGGAGGACGGGCGCGGCCCCGACATCGTCGCCGGCACCTCCATCGGCGCCATCAACGCCGCGGCGCTGGCTTCGGGGCTGCCCGTGGCCCGCCTGCGCGAGTTGTGGCTGCGGATGCACACCGAGGACGTGCATCGCCTGTCCCCTGACCTGCCGCCGGTGACCCGCCCGCTGCTACGTTTTCTGCTGCGGAATGTGCTGACCTCCCGGGCCCGCGGCGGGAGCAGGCGCTATGCCTTGCCCCCTGCAGAACGCGCCCGGAGCGCCGAAGGCTTCCTGGAGCGCCTCGGCGCGCTCTTTCGCGCGCGTCCGTTTCGCGGGCTTCTCGATACCACTCCCTGGCGCCACACTCTCGCCGCCTGGATGGATTTCCCACGCATCAACAGCCCCGATGCGCCGGCTCTCTTGATAACCGCCACCGAGTTGCAGAGCGGCGCCCTCGAGGTCTTCTGCAACCGCCCGCTGCAAGGCCGCCCCGCGCACACAATCGGCATCGAGCACCTGCTGGCCTCGTGCAGCATCCCCGTCGTCTACCCCTGGACCGAGATCGGCCCGCGCAAGTACTGGGACGGGGCGGTGATCGCCAATACGCCCCTCGACCCGGTGATCGATCTGGCCGGCGAGGATGATCTCGACATCCTGGTGGTCATGATGACTCCCTGGAGTCACTCCTCCGACGACACGTTGATCGCCGCCCCGGACGATCTTGTGCAGGCCGCCACCCTGGCCCTCGACTGGGCGCTGCTGGGTTCCTACCGGATGGCCTTCGAGGCCCTCGAACAGCGTAACCGGCTCGCCGAGGCTATGGCGCGCCTGCGCGCCGCCGGCATGGAACTGCCCCCCGGCCCTGCTCCACGGCCCATTGCCCCGCCAACAGTGATCGCGCCGCAAACCCCGATGCCCCTCGACTGGATCATCGACTACGAGGGTGTCAACCATCGCCATCTCTTCGCCCGAGGGCGCGCCGACGCCCTGCGCGCGTTGCATAGTCGAAGGGCCTGATTCGACCCCGGGTAAACCTCAGGCAGGGGCGTGGGGAAACCCGGTTTCCCCACACCCCAACCGCCGTTGGGGACGCCTGGCGCCCCAGCGGGCAGGGGCGTGGCGAACCCCGGCTTCCCCGTATGTTCACCTCAGACGGTCATGCGCATGGCGCACAACGCCAGCATGCAACCGTGGGAGGGCGAACCCCCTCCCTGACCCTCCCCCGCTGGGGGAGGGAACCGGGCTCCTCCCCTCAGGGAGGGGCGTGGGGAAACCCGGTTTCCCCACACCCCAACCGCCGTTGGGGACGCCTGGCACCCCCACAGGCAGGGGGATGGGGAAACCGGGTTTCCCCGTATTTTCACCTCAGGGAACTCCTGCGTCTGCGTCGACGTTCTAACTATGACGACAGATTATTCGCGGGCGATGCCCGCCCCACCCAGGAGGACCCCTATGGATACCCGCAATACCATGCTCATCGGCGTGCTGGCCGGCGCCCTGCTCGTGGCCGTCTTGGCCATCGGCGCCCTCGCCGGCCTGGCCTTTGTGCGTCCCGCTCCGGCCCAGGCCCAGAACATCGGCGTCCCCGGGATGCGGCAGGTCACCGTTACCGGCCAGGGCGAGGTGCGGGTGACCCCCGACATGGCCGTGGTGCAACTGGGCGTCGAAACCAGCGCCCCGACCACGCAGGAGGCCCTCGCGCAGAACACTGCTCAGGCGCAGGCGATTATCGATCAGCTCAAGGCTCTGGGCGTGGCCGAGAAAGACATTCAGACCAGCAACTTCTCCATCTACGCTGCCTATGGCAATGAAGGCCGCACCATCACCGGCTACACGGTAAGCAACATGGTGCAGGTTACCATCCGCGACCTGGCGCAGGCTGGCGCCCTGCTCGACCAGGTGGTGCAGGTGGGCGCCAACCGCGTCTACGGCATCAGCTTCGGCCTCAGCGATCCCCGGGCCGTGCAGGCGCAGGCCCGCGACGCGGCGATGGCCGATGCGCGCGCCCGGGCCGAGCAATACGCCCGCGGCGGTGGCGCCTCCCTCGGCAACGTGCTGATTATCACCGAGAGTCTCGGCGCGATAACGCCCTTTCCCGCCATGATGCGCGATGAGGCTGCCCAGCGCGGCGCTCCCGTCCCGGTGCAACCCGGCGAACAGACCGTCACCGCGCAGATCCAGGTCACCTACGAGCTGCGTTGATCGCGGCGACCCATCTGGCCCGGTGTAGAGACGGCCCGCTGGGCCGTCTCTTCCCCCGGGCCGTCTCTTCCCCCGGGCCGTCTCTACCCCGGGCCGTCTCTACCCCGGGCCGTTTCCTCTCAGACATCCATGCGGCTGCGCCGCACAACGCCGGAATGAAAATAATTATTCCTGGGAGGGCTGCGCCCTCCCACACCCTCCCCGCGGGCCGGTTGGTTCCTGGGAGGGGGCAGGGGCGCGGCGCCGCCGCGCCCCTACGCCCACACCCTCCCCGCGGGCGGGCTATGTTCACCTCAGACGGTCATGCGCATGGCGCACAACGCCGGAATGAACATAGGGCGTCTTCGGGAGGGCCGCCCCCTCCCTGGCCCTCCCCCGCTGGGGGAGGGAACCGGGCGCCTCCC
>CAKZKA010000279.1 GCA_937120965.1 uncultured Chloroflexota bacterium | reverse complement strand
GGGTTCCCCACCTGCGGTGAGCCTGTCGAACCGCACCCCTGCCTGTGGGGGTGCCAGCCGCTCCCAACGGCGGTTGGGAAACGGGGAACCCGGGGTTCCCCACCTGCGGTGAGCCTGTCGAACCGCACCCCTGCCTGGAGGGACGCCAGCCGCTCCCAACGGCGGGTGGGAAACGGGGAACCCCGGGTTCTCCATACTCCTGCCTGTAGGGGTGCGTTTCGATGGACTCACCGCGTTCGCAGACCACTCAAGGCAGGTCGCCGGCCCATGCGAGCACGGCGGCGGCAACGTCGGCGGGGCGCTCCATCGGCACCATGTGGCCGGCGTCAATTTCGACCAGGCGCGCGTGGGGCAGGCGTCGCCGGATCTCGTTCCACGAGCGGTCAATGATCAGGTCGGAGTGGATGCCCCGCAGCAGCAACAGCGGCACGCGCAGGCGTCCCAGCGCGTCCCACGTATCCACAGGGATGAGTGAGAAGATATGGGCCTCCCAGGCGCGGGGCCAGGCCAGGGTCAACCCGCCGTCAGGCGCGGGGCGCAGGGCGCCTTCCAGGTAGCCTTCCAGGGCCTCGGGGGTAAAGTTGGCGAAGACCCCCCGGCCCTGGAAGCGTGCGCGGGCCTCGTCGCGACTCGCGAAGCGATCACGGCGCCGGGCGGCGCCCCGGGCGATGGGGAAGCGCCGGTGCAGGCCCAGCCGGCGACCGGCCCAGAGCAGCGGTAGCATGTGGCGGGGGAAGATCACCGGGTCGAGCAGCGCGACTCCGCGAAACAGGTCGGGCCGGTGTACGGCGCAGTAGAGGGTGAGGATACCGCCGAGGGAGTGGCCGACGGCGATCGTCGGGCCATCGGCGACGCGCTGCAGATCGTCGAGCATATCGCGGGCCAGGTCGCGCCAGGCGCGCACATCGGGCGGTGCGCTCCGGTTCCAGAGGGGCCGCGGGCGGTAGCCGAGAACACGGTAGTGAGGGGTCAGGTGGGCCGCCAGGGGTCGGTAGGCTTCGGGCGGAAAGCCGTTCGCCGGCGCCAGATGCATGAGCGCCCCGGCGCCGCCAAAGTTGAGGTAGTGGTCGTGCATGGGGAAGGTCAGGCGCAATCAAGGCACAGGAACAAAACGGACGGTGCAGGCGTTCGTGTGCCCGCCCACGACGTCGTTCCGGCAGGCGCAGTCTGGCGCAGCGGCGCCGTCAGGCCCCTCCTGCCGGCTGCCACGTAGCCGGCAGGAGGGGGCGGTAGCGCGCGCCGGATGGTCACGGAGGCGGGACCCCGGCTCAGCGCTCCTCGCGCCGGCGTGGACGGGGGCGATCGCCGCCATCGCGTGAGGGGCCGCCGCGCTCGGGTCGTGGGCCACCGCTGCGGGGGGCGGCCCCGGCGGCCTTGCGGTCTTCCGGCGACTCGCCGGTGAGCACGGCGCGACGGCTCAGGCTGATCTTGCCGGTGGAGGGATCAATGTCAATGACCATCACATTGATCTCGTCACCCAGTTGCACCACGTCTTCGACATTCTCCACCCGCTGCTCGGCCAGTTCACTCACGTGCACCATACCGTCCTTGCCGGGGAGGATGTTGACGAAGGCGCCGAAGGGCTTGATGCTCACCACCCGCCCGAGGAAAATGTCGCCGACCTTGGCCTCGCGGGTGAGGGCCTCGACCATTGCCACAGCCTGCCTGGCGGCCTCACCATCGGCAGTGGTAATGAACACGCGGCCATCGTCCTCCACGTCCACCTGGGCGCCGGTAGCATCAACGATCCCGCGGATGGTCTTACCACCTGGCCCGATGAGCGCGCCGATCTTATCCACCGGGATCTGGAGGGTGATGATGCGCGGCGCGTAGATCGACAGCTCCTTTCGGGGCGCGCTGATCACCTGGTTCATTTTCTCCAGGATGAACAGACACCCGGCGCGGGCCTGGGCGAAGGCCTCGCGCATAATCTCGAAGGTGATACCAGTGGTTTTGATATCCATTTGCAACCCGGTCACACCCTTTGCGGTACCGGCCACCTTGAAGTCCATATCGCCGAGAGCATCTTCAAGGCCCTGGATGTCAGTCAGCACGCGGTACTGGCCATTCTCGCCGGTGATGAGGCCCATCGCCACGCCGGCCACGGCGGCGCGGATGGGCACGCCGGCGTCCATCAGGCTCAACGACGAGCCGCATACCGAGGCCATCGAAGACGAGCCATTGGAGGAGAGCACCTCAGAGACCAGGCGCATGGTGTAGGGGAACTCCTCCTGGGGTGGCAGCACCGCGTAGAGCGAGCGCTCAGCGAGGGCGCCGTGCCCGATGTCGCGGCGGCGAGGCGCGCCGAGGCGGCGCACCTCGCCGGTCGAGAAGGGCGGGAAGTTGTAGTGATGGATGTAGCGCTTGGTCGTCTCGATGCCCAGGTCGTCGAGGCGCTGCTCTTCGCCGGGCGAGCCGAGGGTGGTGATGGTCAACACCTGGGTCTGCCCGCGGGTG
The DNA here is from genome assembly GCA_937120965.1 of uncultured Chloroflexota bacterium. Taxonomy (GTDB): domain Bacteria; phylum Chloroflexota; class Chloroflexia; order Chloroflexales; family Chloroflexaceae; genus JACAEO01. The sequence goes on along the minus strand of CAKZKA010000279.1, from coordinate 10,197 downwards.
AAGAGGGCCGAGCCGTGCACACGGGGAATGACGCCCACCTCGACGCTGATGGGGCGAATCTCATCGAGGGCGCGACCGTCTACCCGGATGCCCTCATCAAGAATGGCTCGCCGCACCTCCTCCTTGAGCAGGCTCTCGAAGACCCTGGTCACCTCGCGGGCGCGGGCAGGGATCTCCTCCTCGGGTTCATCGGCGGTAAAATGGGCGACCGTCTCCTCCCGCAGCGCGCTGGTGCGCGCCTCGCGCTCCTGCTTGACCGGGCTGCGCACGGCATCGCGGAGCCGGTGGCCCAGCCAGGCGCTGACCGCGTCTTGCAGGGAAGTGTCGATAGCCGGGGGCACAAACTCGCGCTTGGGCTTGCCGCAGAGGCGCACCAGTTCCTCCTGCAGCTCGCAGAGTTGCCGGCAGACGGCGTGGCCCTCCTGCACGGCGCGCAGCATATCCTCTTCCGAGAGTTCGTTGGCTCCAGCTTCGACCATCAGCACGGCGTCTTTCGTGCCAGCGACCATCAGGTCGAGGGTGCTGCGGGCCATATCGGCCATAGTGGGATTGACCACCAGTTGCCCATCGATCATACCCATCTGCACACCGCCGACGGGGCCGAGGAAGGGGATATCGCTGATAGCCAGGGCCGCCGATGCGCCGATAATTGCCAGCGGGCTGGGGTCGTTCACCATATCAATGGAGAACGTCGTAACAATTACCTGCACTTCGTTGGTGAAGCCCTTGGGGAAGAGCGGGCGCAGCGGGCGGTCGGTGAGACGGGAGATAAGGATCGCCGTGGTGGTGGGCCGGCTCTCGCGTTTGAAGAAATTGCCGGGGATCTTCCCCGCGGCGTACATCTTTTCCTCGTAGTCTACGGTCAGGGGGAAGAAATCCACCCCTTCCCGCGCCTCCCTGGCGCCTACAACGGTGGCGAGCAACATCGTATCGCCGTAGCGCACGGTCACCGCCCCGTCGGCCTGTTCGGCGAACTTACCGGCCTCCAGGGTGAGTGTGCGGCCAGCAATCTCGGCGCTGACCGAAAAAACCTGTCGTTCTGTCATAGATCCGTATTATCCTCCTCAATACGCGCCTGTCCGGACAACCAGGCGATGCACGTCAGACCCTCTCGAAAGAGGTAGCCGGACAGGCTCTCAGTCCATTGCGGAGCGGCGCGATCAAGGCCCGTCGGGCCGGCCGGGGCGCCCCGGAGCCGTGGGGGCATGGGCGCACCAGGTTTGTCCGGGCCCCATCCGCGGCTATGCTGATTCGCGCCGTTTCGCTCCTGATGGTTCCCGAGGAGGGGGTTCGGCACTGGAGCCTGTGAACGAGCACGCGGCTCCTGCACACGCTCCAATCCCGAACATCCTCCCCCGGGAAACCAACACGGGAGTACCGGGCGCTGCAACTGTGCCGGAACTCCCGTGGCGTTCACACTCGATACATCGCTTCAACCGCCTAGCGGCGCAGACCGAGACGATCGATCAAGACGCGATACCGCTCCTTGTCGCGACTCTGCAGGTAGTTGAGCAAACGACGACGGCGGCCAACCAGTTTGAGCAGGCCGCGGCGCGAGTGATGATCGTGGATGTGAATGCGGAGATGGTCAATCAATTGATTGATCCGCTCCGTGAGCAGCGCCACCTGCACTTCCGGCGAGCCGGTATCACTACCGTGCACCTGATAGTCGCCGATAATGTGCTGCTTTTCATCCTTTTCAAGCGCCATTGATACCTCCTGGGCAATCGCGAACGGGCCTGGCGCAGCCCGCCGTTCTCTGATGTTTCTGTTACATAATTATAGCACATCTGAGGTAGCCCCGGGCGTGCGGGGCTATTGCAACGAGGGGCGTGGGGAAAACCGGGTTTCCCCACGCCCCTCCCGCACACGGGCTACGTTTACCGCAGATCGGCAGCCACCCGCTACCGTCCAGGCGGAAACACCGCCACCTCATCACCGTCCTGGACAGGTGCGGCAAAGCCGCCGTGATAGCGCACCTCCCGACCATTGTGCAAGATCCGCCAACCCGGGCGGGTAACGTACACCGGAACAACCTCTACCCAGAGCGCATCAGGCTTCTCCTCAGCATCCCAGACGCGTTCGAGGGCCTCGGCGCGGGCCTGGGGAAAGTAGTTGAACACTTTGCGCACCACATCACCAACACAGGCGCCGGCTGCGACCATCACCTGGATGTCCTCCCTGCCCACTAGCGGGCGCAGACGTCCGAAGACGGTACAGCGAACCGCCAGGGCGCCGGTCCGAAGCTCCTGTGCGGCACGGTAGCCGAGGAGCATCTGGTTGAGTTGCACACTGAGATACTTGCTCCAGGCCGCCATGGAGTCGCTGATTACCTCTGCCGGAAGGCCTTCCTGTGCCAGGGCCTTTGCAAAGGCAGCCTGGACCAGGCCGATCGAGGCAGTTACATACTCGGGCGGGGTGTGAATGTGCCGCGGGCCATGGCCGGCATGGGCTTTTCCTGCATAGAAGAGGTATGCGGCAAACTCATCGCTGGTATCCAGGCCGATCGTCCGGGCCAGCCAGAGGGTAAAAAAGCGGCGGCGCTCTTCCAGGTGAGTCTCGTCAATATGATGTTCCCAGCCAAGAATGGCGGCAGTCTCCGGGACGTGGGCCAGATGATGGTAGACATCAACCACGAGCTGGTGGGCATGTTTGAGCAGCGCCGCGCTCGTTCGTGCAGCGGCCGCCCGGTTGTGGGCATCCCATCCAACAAAACGAAGCAACCGGCGCCAGGCTTCTTCCGGTTCCGGCATCAGCTCGTGGATCTCGAGATCGTGCTGGACCATGGCTGTACCCTTTTTTCTCAGGGTTTGTCTGAAAAGCCCCCACAAGAGTTCATGTACGTGTTCACATTCGGAGTAAGGCGTCACCGCAGGTGCGCGGGCGCCCCGCCCGCAATGGCCTGGATGCGGGCAAGATGCTGGCGCACCCGGGAGAAGTGTGAACACGTACGAGTTCGCCAGCAGTATCGCTGCAACAGCCTAACCCTGTCCTGGCCTGCCGACGCGCACGGCGTATCGTTCCGGGCCGGCCTCCTCATACTCCCAACTCCATGCAACCCCATACAGTCAAGCTGGTCGGAACTATGCCTGATGCGAGGGAATACGTATGACCCAGTTTACCCGACTCTGGCAAGGGGGACTAAGACTTTTGTCACTCGAGCTGAAAATAGGGGAAACCCGGGTTTCCCCACCTGCGGTGAGCCTGTCGAACCGCACCCCTCCCTGGTGGGAGGGTTTGGGCGTAGAAGCGCGGCGGCGCCGCGCCGCTACGCCCTCCCAGGAAACACCCCATGCCCGTCCTGGCAGTGTGCGGCTACGCTGCACAGGCGTTTGGATAGGGGCAGTCTATTCACCCCATGCGTGCAGGCGCAGCCGGATGCCCAGCCAGACGCCGCCGAGCATCGCTGCGGCGAAGACCCAGCCGGCGACGGCAAAGGCCGAGATCCCGGAGAGGAGCGTGCCGACGGTGCAGCCCAGCGCCAGCAACGCCCCCCAGCCCTGCAACACGCCGCCGAGGAACGCGCTCCCGGCCCCGCGCCAGGTCGGGCGGGAGAGGCTGAAACGTTCAGAGGCCAGGGCGGCGGCAAACGACCCCAGTACCAGCCCGCCGATCAGCAGGCCGTTGCTGGTAATGGTATGGACCACGCGGGTCGCGCAGCCGGCCAGCGTATCAAGCCCGTAGAGCCGGGCCGGCAGTAAGCCGAGGCCATCCAGGGTAGTGCGGGCCAGGCTGCCGAGTTGCGAGGTGACCCCCAGGGGTTCAACGCGCAGGTAGGCGACGGCGCCGATGATCCCCACCAGCGCCCCGGTCGTCAGCGGCGGCCAGCGCTCGCGCAGGAGCGCCGCGCTCACCGTGGCGAGGCTCGGGCGAGCAGCGCTCCGCGCGGGGATCTCGGGCAGGCCGCGGAGCAGGAGCAGGGCCAATCCCGCCAGCAGCGCCAGTTGGAGCGCCAGCGCCCCGCCGTACCCCAGCCAGGCCGGCAGCCAGAGCACGGGCGCGTCGGCAATTGCCAGGCGGTAGAGCGGATTCCAGCTCAACAGACCCATACCCAGGCCGATGGTGGCGCCAAGCAGGGCGAACGGTGCGCGGGTCGAGCCCTCGCCCAGGCGGTAGAGATGGCCGCTGATGCAGGCCCCGGAGAGCGCCATACCCAGGCCAAAGGCCAGGCCCGCCAGCGCCAGAACCCAGCTCACCGGTCCGATGTGGGCCTCAGCCGGCAGGCGCCCCACAAAGGGGCTGGGCAGAAAGATGCCCAGCACCAGAGCGTAGCCGATAGAACCTGTGGCCAGCGCGGCCAGAATGGCATAGGTCGGACCGCTGTTCCCGTGCTCGATCCCATCGCGCAGGATGCAGAAAAAACAGAAGCGGCCCCGCTCGAAGACGATCCCCAGCGCCGTGCCCAGGAGGAGCGACAGCGCCGCTGGCGCGCCGCGCCCCGGGGTAGCGTGGAGCGCCCAGGCCAGGGCCAGGAGCGCCGCCAGGATCGCCAGCGCCGCTGCCGCGCGCAGCGCGCCGGCGTAGCGTGGCAGGAGTGACGCCGCCCGAGCGCTCGGGCGGCGCGTTACTGGAGGGAGTGTCATAGGATGGTTCCGTGTTACCGTCAGGCGCCCGCGCGGCTGCGCCGCGCACCACTGGAATGAAAAGAGATTCTCCTGGGAGGGCGCAGCCCTCCCAGACCCTCCCCGCGGCGGGTTATTTCTGGGAGGGTGCAGGCGGGCCACCGCCGCGCCTCTACGCCCAAACCCTCCCGCGCGCGGGCTATGTTCACCTCAGGGAAACCTGGCCCTCCCGGATCCTACTGACCACCCCAGACCGTGCCGGCGGGGTTCTCGATCGGGACGCCGACGGTATTGCCCCACTCCGTCCACGAACCATCGTAGAGGGCCACGTCATAGCCGAGGATCTGGCTCAGCACAAACCAGGTGTGGCTGGCCCGTTCGCCGATGCGGCAGTAGGTGATGATCGGCTTGCTGCCGTCAATGCCCTTATCGGCGTAGAGGGCGCGCAGTGCCTCCTCCGACTTGAACGTGCCGTTCTCATTCAGGGCCTGCTTCCAGGGAATGTTGACCGCGCCAGGGATATGACCGGCGCGCACGGCCAGTTCCTGGAAGCCCTCGGGGGCGAAGATCTTCCCGGAGAACTCATCGGGCGAGCGGATGTCGATCAGGGCTTTATCTTGCTGACCCTCGACCACCGCCAGCACATCGGGCAGCTTCACCCGCAACTGTTCGCGCTGGCTGACCGTGAAGTCGCCCGGCGCGGGAGCGGGCGGCGTGAGCGCCAGCTCGCGATTCTCAGCCTCCCAGAGGGCGCGCCCGCCATCGAGGAGCCGCACATCGTTCGCGCCGTATTGCAGAAAGACCCAGGCGCCCCAGGCGGCGAACCAGTTATTGTTGTCGCCATAGAGCACAATCGTGCTGTCGTTGTTGATACCGGCAGCGCGGGCCAGTTGCTCGAAGCGTTCGGGGCTGACGATGTCGCGGCGCACCGTGTCAACAAAATCGGTATGCCAGACGAAGTTGACGGCGCCGGGAATGTGGCCGCGCTCGTAGACGCCGGGCGTGACGCTCACCTCGATCACCCGCACCTGGGGATCGTTCAGGTGCTCGGCGAGCCAGGCGCTGCTGACCACCGCTTTATCGAACCCGCGTCCGGGCAGCGCCGAAGCGACAGACGGCGGCTGCGCGGCGGGTTGCTGCACCTGGGGGGCGGGAGCCTGTGCGGCGGGCTGCTGGGCGACCGAGCAACCTGCCAGGACGACCAGCGCGGCCAGCGCCGCGCCAATGAGGGCGCCGATACGACCCTGGTAGCCGGTAGCGGGCATGGGGAGACCTCCTCTATTCTTGGGTAAGATACTCATGATAGAAATAAAATTAATATGATCAATTTAATCAACAAAGGGAAGAATATCCCGGTTGCGGTAGGGTAATTCTTCACCCGGGGGCGGCGCGCGGCGATGCCGCGGGGGTGGGGCGGCCCCGGCGGGGGGCGGGGATGCCGCGGGGGTGGGGCGGCCCCGGTGGGGGCGGGGATGCCGTGGGGCGGCGGGGCGTCACGGCGGGGGTGAGGCCGAAGCATTCGCATGCGCGGCCATTGTCCCCGCGGCGGGGTGGGCGCGAATGCTTCGGCCCTACGGTTGGCGGCGCGCGTCCTCCCCGCGCCGACCGGACCCGCGGTGCATGCGGGAATGCCGCGGGGCAGCAGGGTGTCACGGGGCGGCGCGCGGCGATGCCGCGGGGGTGGGGCGGCCCCGGTGGGGGCGGCGATGCCGCGGGGATGGGGCGTCACGGCGGGGGTGAGGCCGAAGCATTCGCGTGCGCGGCCATTATCCCCGCGGCGGGGTGGGCGCGAATGCTTCGGCCCTACGGTTGGCGGCGCGCGTCCCCCCCCGCGCTGACCGGACCCGCGGTGCATGTGGGAATGCCGCGGGGCGGCGGGGCGTCACGGGGCGGCGCGCGGCGATGCCGCGGGGGTGGGGCGGCCCCGGTGGGGGCGGGGATGCCGTGGGGGTGGGGAGGAGCATTGTGCAGCGCAGCCGCAAACGTGTCTACCGCCAGAAGCGCCCGATCAGGTTCGCCAGAACGGTCAGAACCAGACTGAGGAGGAGCATCGTTCCGAGGGGGATGTAGACGGTGAGGCCCGGGCGCTCAATCACAATGTCACCCGGGAGGCGCCCCAGCCAGGGCAGGCGCCCCAGTAGCAGAAACAGTACACCCAGCCCGACCAGGACCAGGCCAATCACGATGAACCAGCGTCCCATTTCACTAACCATGGTACCGTCCTCAACATTTGCATGTGCTCATCGACTCTGTACGCGGCTATGCTGCACAACGCCCCCTGGATAGGGGAGGCGCAACAGCGCTGCGCCGCTACGCGCACGTCGCCCCCGGCAGGGGAATGGGGAACCCCGGGTTCCCCATCGTTCAGCTTTCACTCCACTCGGCCTCCACCCACAGCGTCACCCGATCGGGGCGGCGCCGCCGGTGCAGTTCGGCCTGCAACTGCGCCACCTCGCGTTGCAGCGCCAGCATGCGTTTGCGCATGCACAGGATCACCAGCACGGCCTCGTGATCCAGCCCCAGGTCGCTGATGAGGCGATGTACCCGGCGCAACTCGGCCAGGTCTTCCTCGGTCATGTCCGGCCCCTCTTCGATCACGCCCAGTTCGAGCAACTGCCGCAGGATCTCAATGGGCAAGCCGGCCCGCGCGGCAAGTTCATCGAGTTTGGTTCGACGCACCAGCATGGCTGTGCTCCTGGCTATATGCGGCCTGGCTGCATAACGTCAAGTATCAACAGCGGCGCGCAACACCGTCTGCTGCATGTTGTCGGCTGACCTTGTTACGCGACCGCCCATTCTGCCGACAACACCTCCGCCTGCTCCAGCAGGTCTGCGTCGCCTGTTCCTGCTTGTCGGGCGGGTAGCTATGCCTGCGCAGGATGCGCTTGACGAGCACGCGGAGTTGCGCGCGCACGTTCTCTCTCAGCGTCCAGTCGATCGTAACATGGTTTCGTACCGTCGCAACCAGCTCGCGGGCGATCGTCCGCAGGGTCTCGTCGCCCAGTACCTTGACCGCGCTGTCGTTGGTCTCCAGCGCGTCGTAAAAGGCTAGCTCCTCATATCGCGCACGATGACGATCCGGAACGGGTCGTTCGGGTTGCGGAAGCGGTTGGCCAGCGCCTCGCGCCGCGGCTTATTGCGGATGTGCGGCTGCCAGTCCAGCGGGTCGGAGGGGGAGCCGGTCATCACCACCTTGATTGCGCCGCGCGCGTCGTCTTCGTCGTGCCAGTCAGGGCGCAGGCGCGTGATTTCACGATATAGTTCCACGCAGATGCGCCGGCTCATGCAGACAATCATCGCCTTGCCATCCAGCGCTTCGAGCCGCTTCTCGAAGTGCTCGACGATGTCGCGCGCCACCAGCCGCAGCCGCTTTTCTGCGCCAACAATCGCCTCGAGCTGCGCCCATCGAGTCTTGAGCGCCTCTTTGCGCTCGACTGTTAAACATGCCCTCGATCACCACCTGTAATTCAGGAATGTGGGGATCGGCGAGGGTCTCACCGGTAACTGTACGCCAGCGCTTGAACCATTCGCGCCCGGCGCCGATCATTCCCACGCGCGCTTCTACACCGTCGGAGATAACCAGCGCAGCATTGGTCGTAAAGAGCGAGGGGATCTGGACCTGATACGTCTGAAGCTGATGGAATGCGGTCCAGATGGTGGCCTGCTCGTCGGCAGCGTTCTTGAGTTCAATGACCACAAGCGGCAGACCGTTGACAAACAGCACCACGTCGGGGCGGCGGGTAGGGGCGGGTTTCAAACCTGCCCCTACGGGTTGACGGCGGGTCGGGGCAGATTGGAAACCAGCCGGGTTGACGGCGGGTCGGGGCAGATTGGAAACCAGCCGGGTTGACGGCGGGTCGGGGCAGGTTGGAAACCTGCCCCTACGGGTTGACGGCGGGTCGGGGCAGGTTGGAAACCTGCCCCTACGGGTTGACGGCCAGCCAGTCGTTGTTGTCTGGATCGTCCCAATCAATCGCCCATACCTGCGCGCCGCAAATTTCGCCGTTGGGGGCGCGGTGCTCGACGGTGACGCCGTTCACCAGCATCCGGTGCAGGGCGCGGTTGCGCTGAAGCAGGTCGGCGCCTTCGGGACGGGTGAGCTTGCGGAAAGCATCCTCCAGCGCCTCGGCGGGCAGCTCAGGGTTGAGCCGCGCCAGCGCATCGCGCAGGCGTTGGGCGAGGATCACCTCGCCATAGTCGCTCCGTTCGGCAAGAGGCGTATCCGGGGCGATGTCGGGGCCGTGCGCAATCCGCCAGCCGGCGGCTTCCAGCCAGGCCAGGGCAGCGGATTCAACGTCGGATTCGGTCAGATGCGCCATGCGTCCTCCGGTTCAGGGTTGATGGCAGTTGGGTTTTCACGGTCGAATGCCCAGCGCAGTGGGTTATCCGCAATGTATTGGCGGATGCGGTTCAAGGCATCGTCGTTGCGAATGATGTGTTCATAATAATTGCGTTGCCAGACAGGCGTGCCGGGCGTGCCGCGCAGGGTGTTGATACCGCGCGCAGAAAAGGTTTTGAATCCGCGCACGATTTCGGGCAGGCCATGTCGTTTGGGCAATGGCGTGGCATTGTCTGGCGATTTGCAAACCGTCGGGGCGGTTTCTGTAGGGGCGGGTTTCAAACCCGCCCCTACGTTGGGGTCGTGCAACATGATTATGCCATGCAGATGGTTTGGCATGACAACAAACGCGTCCAATACAATGTTAGCGTAATGATTGGGCAAACCATCCCACGTCGCCTGCACGATTTTTCCCGCCTCATTCAACCGCATTTCTCCGTCCACCACCTCGCCGAACAGACAGACCCGATCCTGCGCGCAAATCGTGATGAAATACGCACCGGTCTGTGTGTAATCGTACCCCTTCAAGCGGATGGATCGGCGGTGGTGGCGTTGAGGGTCGTAGGTCATAGGCCGCGCTCCTTGAGGAATTTCTCCGCATCCTTCACCCGTATTTCGCCGGAAATCAATTTCGGCAACAGCGCGTCGCGTAGCGCGGCGAGGGTGCGGGATTCGTGAATGCTGGTAATGATACGTTCAACCGATGGACGGATCAAATCTGTGAACAATGCTGCTATTGGTCTTGGTGGCCGAATAAGCTCGTACCGTGACATATCTGTCCAGCTCGTACGTGGCATCTTCGTGCCTGTCGAGCCGGCGTTCGTGTACTCAACAAACTCATCGCTGGAAACCACCTCCAGCACGAAGGCAAACCAAACAGCTTCTTTTGGTGACACAACGACAATATCTGTGGAACATACCCCATCGATCGGCGCAACACCGACTTTGTGAAAGTAAGGCCGAAGCTTCCCAAAAAGAATCTCGCCCTTCCTGAACTGGAACTTGGTGCTTTCAATATTACCGGACATGCTCCACTCGGAAAGAGCAATGCACCTTTTAGGCATATGTTCAAGCGCAATGTAGGGTGTATCGGGATCTATCTGTTCGGGTTGGATGCTGCGACGGGGATGATCTGCGACATCACCGAGACACCCCGCCTCCCACCCCTCCGGAATCTCGCCCAGTTCGGATGGTACCAGGCGGTCGGGGAAGAGGTCGAGGATGTGTTGCGGCCAGGCGTAGGGGCGGGTTTGAACCCCGCCCCGCGTTACAACGCGACCAGCCGCTGCATGGATG
>CAKZKA010000278.1 GCA_937120965.1 uncultured Chloroflexota bacterium | reverse complement strand
AGCCCGCCCGCGGGAGGGTTTGGGAGGGCGAAGCCCTCCCAAGAACAATACTATTTTCATTCTGGCGTTGTGCGCCCCGCGCATAGGGCCTGATGTGAGTATCGGGGAAACCGGGTTTCCCCACCCCCTCCCTGGCGGGAGGGTTTGGGAGGGCGTAGAGGCGCCGCGCCGCCGCGCCTCTACACCCTCCCAGGAGAAACTCTTTTCATTCCTGTGGGGTGCAGCGCAGCGTCTAACGGATCTCCCAGCGTGAACCGAGCGGGGTCCTGGTCACCTCGATCTGGGCCGGGAAACGATCTTTGATTTCATCAATGTGGGTAATGACGATAATGCGCTTGAAGTCGTCTTGAACGCTGGTGATCGCCTCGACCATACGTTCGCGGCCGGTGGCGTCGAGGACACCGAAGCCTTCGTCAATCACCAGCGTTTCGAGGCGCGCGCCGGCGCGGCGGGCGAGGAGCCGCGAGAGGGCGATGCGAATGGCGAAGTTGGCGCGCATCGCTTCGCCGCCGCTGAAGGCATCGTAGACGCGGGTGCCAAGGGTGTCGGCGATCCGGATCTCCAGGGTCTCGACGGTGTCGCCCTTTTTCGTGTCGCGCTGCATCTCGAAGCTGACGTGCATCTGGTTGTCGGTCATGCGACCGAGGAGCCGGTTGGCTTCATCTTCGATCTGCGGGATGGCTGTTTCGATGAGCATCGCCTGCACGCCTTTCTTGCCGAAGGCTTCAGCGAGTTCGGCAAACAGGCCGTAGCGTTCTTGCAGGGCGCGCTCTTCGCTGCGGGCCTGCTCCAGCTCTGCGGCAGCGGCCCGGGCCTGCCGCAGGTAGGAGCTTTTCTCGGCCTGATCATGGCGGGCGGCCTGCAACTCCCGGTCGGTGGCGCTGACCGCCTGCTGGAGTTCGCCGACAAGCGCCTGCGCGCGCGGCAACTCGCGCAGATCCTGCTCCAGCAGCGCGTCTTCACGGGTGAGGCGCTCGACCTCGGCGGTGTCACGGGCGCGCAGTTCTTCATTCTGGAGCAGCATAGCGCGGTCACGGTTGAGACCCTCCTGCGCGACGGCCAGGGCGCGCTCCTCGTCCTCCCAGTGGCGCAGCACGCGAACCTGCTCCCGTACGGCGGCGTGCGCCTCCTGGTCGTAGCCAAGGGCTTCGATCGCCGCCCGAACGGCCAGACCTTCGTCGCGTACCGCGTGGGCAAAGTCGTTGCTGTCAATCACGCGCTGGAGTTCCGTTATCTCGGCGATCAAACCCGGCAGGTGGCCCAGATCACCCTCGATGCGCCGCAGTTCCTCACGATACGCCTCCTGGCGACCCTCGAGTTGCCCGCGGGTGTGAAGGTGCTGATCCAGCTCAGCGAGGCGTTCTTCGAGCATCCGGCGGGTCCGGGCCAGCTCCTGCGGGTCGCCCAGCAGGTCCAGGTCGGCGGCAAGCGCGGCCAGTTCTGCCTGCGTGGGCGGGTCAATCGCATCGGCAGCGAGCCGGGCGCGCAGGTCGTCCAGTTCGGCGCGGCGGGTTTCGACTTCGGCGCGCCAGGTCGCAACCGCTTCAAGCTGGCGCTCCAGGGTTTCGATGCGCGCCGCCGAGGTCTGGAGCGCGCTGATGGTCTGCTCAAGGGCGCTCATCGCGCTGCGCGTGGCCCCAAGGTCACTCTCGAGCTGGCGCGCCTCCCGGCGCGCGGCGGTTTCGATTTCCCGCAGGCGGTCCAGCTCAGCGTCGTAGTGGCGGCGCACCCCGGCAAGGCCTTGGGCGCCGAGGGACGAGCCGCAGACGGGGCAGACGCTGGCGCCCTCGTCGAGGAGGGCCTGGTTGCGCTTGAGCTTTTTGCTCTCGTTCTGGGCGGCCTGACCGGCTGCCCGCACGGTGCTGAGTCGTTCGAGCGTGGCCTGCTCGGCGGCCCGCAGGGAGGCGAGGCGTTGCCCGGCATCGCCAAGGGCGAGGCGGGCGGCGCGAGCCGCGGCCAGATCGGCGTTCCAGCGTTCGGCTTCGGCCAGTTGGGCTTCGAGGCGTTCCAGGTCGGCGCGGCGCGTGTCGCAGGCGCTCTGCAGGGCCTCGCGGCGTGACTGGAGGGTTGCGGTGAGGCGCTCGCGTTGGCGCAGCACGTCGTCAATACGGGCGGCCTGCCGGGCCAGGTCCTCGGCCTCAGCGGCGCGGCGCGCGCGTTCAGCGGCCAGGGGGGTGAGGGTGTTGAGATGCGCAGCCAGGGCGTCAAGCTCAGCAAGCAGCGCGTCGCGGCGCGCCGCCCGGCGCGCGAGATCCTCCTGCCGGGCCTGGGCGGCCCGCAGGCGTTCACGCAGGCTGGCCTTCTCCTCGGCAAACTGCCGGCGCAGCTCTTCATAACGCTGCGACAGTTCCCCGTGGCGGTCGCGCAGACCATCCAGACGCTCGAGCTCGGCGCGGGCAGCGACCAGCGCCTGCACGCCAGCGCGGATCTCGTCACGACGGGCCAGCAGCGCCTCAGCGCTGGCGATGCGGGCGCGCAACTCGGCCAGGTCTTGATCGCGCCGCAGCAGATCGGCGCGACGCTCAGCCAGCAGGCGCTGCACGTCCTTGCGCTGTTCGGCGCGGGCCTCCAGCAGGCGCAGGCGTTCAACAGCAGCGGCATGCTCATCGCGCCTTTGCGTGTAGCGCGCTTCGACCTGCGCGGTATGCTCCTCAGCGGCCCGCACCTGCTCCTCCCAGAAGGGGACCTGCCCGGCCTGCTCGCTCAGGTGGTCAATGCGCCCCCGAAGTCCCTTGAGCTGATCATCGAGGGCCCGGGCGCGCTCCTTTGCCCGCGCCTCCAGCGCCGCGTATTCGCCCAGGTCGAGGATGTCGGCGAGCACCTGCTTGCGCTCGGCGGGGGTGCGGGCGGTAAACTCGTCGGCGCGGCCCTGAAGCAAGAACGAAGCGTTGATGAAGGTCTGGTACGACATCCGCAGCAACGCGTTGATCTGCTGCTGCGTTTCGCGAATCCCATTTTCGCCGATGGAGCGCCAGCGTTCGCCATCGCGCACAAACACATCGAGCTGGCTCCTGCCCGCGCTCTGGCCGCCGCGCTTGCCAACCCTGCCGCGCTGGCGGGCCCGCCGCACGCGGTAACGTTGTGGCCCCAGACAAAACTCCAGATCCACGAACATCTCGCTGGCGCCCTGGGAGATCAGATCATCATCGGCGACGCGGGCCTCGCCCCAGAGCGCCCAGGTGATCGCGTCGAGCAGGGCCGACTTACCGGCGCCATTCTCGCCACTGAGGCACACGACGTGGAGACCCTCGAAACACAGGCTTGGCGCCTCTCCATCGCCTGTGGCGCGGTAGCACATGAAGTTGGCGAGCGTGAGCCGGGTAGGGACCATGGCCTTTCTCCATCTGGGGAGGGCTTGCTGCCCCCACAGGCAGGGGTGCGGTTCGACCGGCGCACCGCAGGCGGTTCGACCGGCGCACCGCAGGCGGTTCGACCGGCGCACCGCAGGCGGTTCG
>CAKZKA010000277.1 GCA_937120965.1 uncultured Chloroflexota bacterium | reverse complement strand
GCTGTCGTGGCGGCCATCGGGCTGGCGCTGCTGCTGGTGCTGCCGCTCGCCATCCCCACCGCGCGCTTCGCGGCCCGTGTTCCCACCGCCGAAACCGAGGGCGGGCCAACCTTTCGCCAGGACCATTCGGCGGACCTGGCCGACTTCTTCATTCCCAGCCAGATCCATCCCCTCTTCGGCCCATTCGCCGAGGGTCTGCAAGGCTACAAGGACAACATCCACATCCAGGCCAAAACAGCCTACCTGGGCCTGGCGGCTCTTATTCTGGCCGGGTTTGGCCTGCGCGACGACCGGCACGCCTTCTGGGCGCTGAGCGCCGCGCTCTTTGCGCTGCTGGCCCTGGGGCCGCAGTTGCAGATCCTCGGCCATCGAACGGGAGTGCCGCTTCCGGGCGCATTGCTCTACGATCTGCCCCTGCTGCGGATCTCGCGCTACCCGTTGCGCTTCGTCGTTTTTACCATGCTCGCGCTGGCCATCCTGGCAGCCCTGGGGACGCGGCGGTTGCTGACTATGCTGGAGCAACGGGCACGGCGCCCGGCGCGGGCCGCGAATCTGGCCCTGGCCGGCCTGGTGGCCCTGATTACATTTGAGAACCTGACCACCCCCTTCCCCATGGTCTGGGTCTATATCCCGCCGCTCTACACCCACCTGGGACGCGATGCTGAGACGTACGCCATTCTCGAATCTCCCTTTTACTACGACGTTAGCCCGAGCTATTTGCTGTTTCAGATCGCGCACCGCAAGTACCTGGTGGGCGGCTACACCTCACGTACCCTGCCCTACCCCCTGGTCGAGCAGATCCCCACGGTGCGGATCTTCGCCTATGCCCGGCCCGCGCCAGACATCATCACGCAGAAGCCGACCACCATTGCGGCCAGCGTCTTCAGTTATTTCAACATCCGCTATCTCATGCTCCACAGCGCGGGAGGGGCGCTGAGCTACCATTACCTGCAAAAAGTCGCCGAAGCCGCAGCAGGTGGGACGCCGCCCGAGCGACAGATTTCGGTGCTGACCTATTCCGATGCCTTTCGCGCCTCGGGTCTGATGCGCGGGATGGGTCCGTTGAAACCGATTCCGGCGGGATCGGTGCTGGCCTACAGGGTCGCCCCGCCGGACGATCCGTTGCCATTCCTGGGCATCGGGGCGGGCTGGTCGCCACCGGTGGCCATTCCCGGCGGAGCTGAGCGGCGCATTCCTGGCGAAGCTGAGGTGCTGATCTACAGCGCCCGTGCGCGCAGGGTGACCGTGGAGCTGGACCTGACCAGCCCCGGCGCGGGCCAGCTCCAGTGGAGCGTGAACGGCGAAGGGCAACCGACGCTGGCCTTGCCCGGCGGCAGCTCACGCAAACAGCTCACCCTGGACATTGAGGCCGGTATGACCCGCCTGCTCCTGCGCCCGCTGGTTGCAGGCGAGCTGGTGGTGCGCGGGGTGGGACTGGAAAGCCCGTAGGAACCAGCTCTCAAGTGGAGAGTTTCTTCTCAAGCAATATTGCATCAAAGCTCACCTGAACGCCTTATAAACAATCTGCAATCCAAAATCTACAATCTAAAATGGTATAATACATTCGCCTTTTCCAGGCAGTGGCGTCGTGCCACCGCGACCACCCACCCGCAACGACACAGGGGGAGCGCCCCCTCCGGTGAAACGCTATGCGCCTCATCCTCGTCCGTCACGGCGAAACGCCATGGAACGTTACGCTCCAGTACCAGGGTCACGCCAATGTTCCTTTGAACGAACGCGGCCGCGAGCAGGCCCGCCGCGCCGCCGCGCGCCTGCGAGGGCTGGAGGTGCGCGCCCTGTACGCCAGCGACATCGCCCGCGCCTGGCAGACCGCCGAGATCATCGGGGCGGAGCTTGGCCAGACGCCCGTGCCGATGCCCGAGTTGCGCGAGATTGACGTCGGGCAGTGGGAGGGGCTGACCCCCGAAGAACTCTACCGGCGCTTCCCCGACCACATGGCCGAGTACAAGCGCGACCCGGCGCGCACGGTGCGCCTCGGCGGCGAGAGTTACGCCCAGTTGCAGACACGGGCGCTGGTGGCGCTCCAGCGCATTCAGGAAACCCACGCCCAGGGCGATATTGTGGTCGCCGTGTCGCACGGTGGCACCATCCGCGCCCTGCTCTGTCACGTCATTGGCCTGGACCTGGCGAACTTCGGGCGCATGTGGCTCGACAATGGCTCGCTTACCGAGTTGCGCCTGGGCCGTAATGGCTGGCGGCTGATGCGCCTCAACGACGCCGCCCACGTGGAAGATATGGTGGCCGAGGGGGGCGAGTAGAGGAAGACACCCCCTCCACCCTTGAGAGAGCTTTGGGGGGCTTCGCCCTCCCAAACCCTCCCCTCAGGGAAGGGCGTGGTTCGGCAAGCTCACCACAGGTGGGGAAACCCGGTTTCCCCGTATGTTCACCTCAGCCGTCCATGCGGCTGCGCCGCACAACGACACGATGAACATGGATTTTTCCTGGGAGGGCTGCGCCCTCCCAAACCTTCCCCGCTGGCGGGTTGGTTCCCGGGAGGGCTGCGCCCTCCCAAACCCTCCCGCGGGCGGGCTATGTTCACCTCAGTAACCAGATGCCTGAACGTGATCCGCTATCCTCGAATATCCGCGCGCTGGGCGATGCCCTGGGCCGCGTGCTGACCGACCAGAGTGGAGCGGCGGCTTTCACGCTGGAGGAGCAAGTCCGACGTATGGCCAGGGAACTGCGAGCCGGCGGTGACGCGGCGATGGCCCGGCGCTTGCAGGAGTTGATCGGCGCGCTCTCGATCCCGGAGATCCACGGCCTGACTAAAGCCTTCACCCTGTACTTCGGGCTGGTGAATCTGGCCGAGGCGGTCGAACGGTTACGCGTGCTGCGCGAACGCGACCTGCGCCGCGCTCCCGAACCACGCGCTGAGAGTATCGACGCCGCCATTCGCCTGCTGCGAGAGCACGATGTGCCGGCGGCAACGCTGCGGTCCTGGCTCGAAGGGGCGCTGATCATGCCCGTGCTCACCGCTCACCCCACCGAGTCGCGCCGGCGCACCACGCTGCTCAAACAACGCTCCATCTTCGAGGCGCTGCTCGACCTGAGCCTCGGCGAACGCCTGATGCTGCCGCAGGATCGCATCGCCGCGCTGCAGCGCATCGAGCGCGAGATCGTAGGCCTGTGGCAGAGTGACGATGTGCGTACCTACCGCCCCACCGTGCTCGACGAGGTCGAGAACGGGCTGTTCTACTTCCAGACGGTGCTCTACAAACTGCTGCCGCGGATCTATCGCGCCCTCGAGCAGGCCCTGTCGGAGCATTACCCTGAGGAGGTCTGGCAGGCCCCACCCTTGCTGCGCTTCGGCAGTTGGATGGGCGGCGATCGCGATGGCAACCCGTTCGTGACCCCGGCGGTCACGGTGGCAACCGTGCGCCTGATGCGCGTCTCGATGCTGCGACACCTGCTCGCGCAGATGGACGCCCTCTTCACCGATCTGAGCCAGTCGCTGCACCAGGTGGCAGTCAGCCCGGCAGTGCTGGAGCGCACGGCGGAGTATTCAGCCATCTTCCCTGAGGTGGCTGCGGCGATCAGCCCCCACCATGCCCGGGAACCCTATCGCCGCCTGATTACGCTCATCCGGGCGCGGCTGGAGCGCACGCTGGAGCACACCCTGCGCCACGAACCGGAATGGGGGAGCGATCCGCCGCCTGTGCCGCCGCCAACGATCTATCATCAGAGCGACGCGCTGCTCGCCGATCTGCGCCTGATCCACGCCAGTCTGTGCGCCAATGGGGGCGCGCTGCCTGCCGATGGGTTGCTGCGCGACCTGATCGCCAGCGTGGCGATCTTCCGGCTCCATACCGCCACCCTCGACATCCGCCAGCACAGCAGCCGGCACAGCGCCGCCCTGAACGAAATCTTCCGCGCCGCCGGGGTCTGCAACGACTTCGCCGGCCTGGACGAAGGGCGCAAAATTGCCCTGCTGACCGCCGAGATCGCCAGCACGCGGCCCCTCACCACGACGCGCCTGGCAGAATATGGGACGGAAACCGCCGAAACCATTCAGACCTTTCGCAGCGTCGCTGCAGTGCTCGAACAGATTGACCCTGAGGTCATCGAGACCTACGTGATCTCCGCTACCGCGCAGGTAAGCGACATCCTGGCCGTGCTGCTCCTCTGCCGCGAGTCCGGGCTGTACCGTCCGGGAGCGTACAGCCGGCTCAACATCGCGCCGCTGTTCGAAACCAGCGACGATCTGGCTAACGCCGCGCGCCTGATGGAGCAGCTTCTGAGCCTGGAGGTCTACCGTGACTATCTCCGGCTGCGCGGCGGGATGCAGGAGGTCATGCTGGGCTACTCGGACAGTAACAAGGAGGGAGGCTACGTGGCGGCGAACTGGGCGCTGTACCGCGCCCAGGTTGAACTCACGGCGCTGGCCGACCAGCAGGGCATCCGGCTGCGCCTCTTCCACGGGCGCGGGGGGGCCATCGGACGCGGTGGCGGCCCGGCGGGTCAGGCGATCCTGGCCCAGCCAGCGGGCACTCTGCGCGGCCAGATCAAGGTGACCGACCAGGGCGAAATGATCGCCGATCGGTACCTTGACCCGCTCACGGCAACACGGCACCTGGAGCAGGTGCTGAACGCCGTGTTGCGGGCGAGCTTCCCCGAGGTGATCCGGCCGCCGCAGCCGGTATGGATCGCGGCGATGGAGGAACTGAGCGAGGTGGCGCGCCGGGTCTATCGAGGGCTGATCTACGAAGATCCACGTTTTCTGATCTACTTTCGTGAAGCCACGCCTATCGCCGAGATCAGCCGTCTGCGCATCGGCTCGCGGCCGGCCTCGCGGCGCAAGAGCGACCGGATCGAGGATCTGCGCGCCATTCCCTGGGTCTTTAGCTGGATGCAGAGCCGGCACACGCTGCCAGGCTGGTTCGGCCTCGGCAGCGCCCTGGAGAGCTTCGTGGGCCAGCCCCTGCGCCCGGAGCGCCTGGCGTTGCTCCAGCAGATGTACCAGGAGTGGCCCTTCTTCACCCTGTTGCTGGACAACGCGCAGTTGATTATCGCCAAGGCGGATATGAACATCGCCCGGCATTATGCCGCGCTGGTCGGGGACCAGGAGGTGGCCGAGGCGATGCTCAGCCGCATCGAGGGCGAGTACGCGCGCACCGTGCAGATGATCTGCCGGGTGGCGCAGATCAACGAAGTGCTCGACCGGCAACCGGCGTTGCAGTGGGCGATCAAACAACGCAATCCCTATATTGACCCCCTGAGTCACATCCAGATCGAACTCCTGCGGCGGCTGCGGGCCGCACCGGCCGAAACCGAGGAGGAAGAATTGGAGACCGCTGTACTTATGTCAATCAACGGGATCGCGGCAGGGTTAAAGAATACGGGGTGACTGCCGCCCCGGCCTGCCGGGGCGGCTGCCACTCCCGGACGCCTCACCGCTCCTTCGGAGGAGTCCGGGGCGAGCAGGGAGAGGAGTGGGGAAACCCGGTTTCCCCAGGCCCCAACCGCTGGTGGGAGCGGCTGGCGCCCTGGCAGGCAGGGGCGCGGTTCGACAAGCTCACCACAGGTGGGGAAACCCGGTTTCCCCGTATGTTCACCTCAGTTCCGGTCAATCCCAACATCCTCCCAGGCCAGCGGATCACCCCGCGGCTCGACGTGGGTAAATACCGAGGTGTTGGGCAAGGTCTCGCGTATCTCGCGCTCGACCTCTTCGGCCAGATCGTGCCCTTGCTGGACGGTCCAGGTATCGGGCACGAGGAGGTGGAGGGAGACGAAGCGACGGGCAGCGGCCTGGCGGGTGCGCAGAGCGTGGTAATCCACTCCGCGCGCGGCGTACTCATCGAGGACCGCGCGCACGCGGGCGAGTTCCTCGGGCGGGAGGGAGGTATCCATCAGCCCCAGGGCCGAGCGGCGCACCAGGTCGATGCCGGAGCGGATGATATTCGCGGCGACCAGCAGAGCAATCAGCGGATCGAGACGCATCCAGCCGGTGAGCCAGACCAGGGCGACCCCGACAGTGACGCCAACCGAAGTCCAGACATCGGTCATCAGATGATGGGCATCGGCCTCGAGGGCAATCGAGTCGTGCTTGCGACCGGCGCGCAGGAGGATGCGCGCCACCACCAGGTTGATCAGCGAGGCAACCAGAGAAACGGCTAGGCCCAGGCCAAGTTGCTCGAGGGGCTCGGGCGCGAGCAGGCGCGGCACAGCGGCCCAGATGATGCTGCCCGCGGCGACAAGGATCAGCAGGCCCTCGGTGGCGCTGGAGAAGTATTCGGCCTTGGTATGGCCGTAGGCATGATCCTCATCGGCGGGGCGCGCGGCGATGGTGAGCATCGCCAGGGCCATGACCGCAGCGGCGAGATTGACGAGCGACTCGAGGGCGTCGGAGAGCAAACCAACTGAACCGGTCAACCAGAAGGCGGCCAGTTTCAGGCCAATGGTGGCGATCGCCGCGGCGATCGACAGCCACATGTAACGGGCAAGAGATGGGCGTTGTGTCATGCGTCGCTTCTAGCGCCCCGGCTTCTCGGGGCAATGCCCATAGTGTATCAACCGCGGGCGCGTTTTGGCAAGAACGCAGCTCAGGATTACGGGCGCCAGCAACGAGGTTTAGGGGCGCCAAAACAGGGGGCGCAGCGGCGCCGCGCCACAGGGAGGGGCCTGGGGAAACCCGGTTTTCCCGATGAACATGCCTGATCCCGGGAGAGCTGCACCCTCCCAGGTTGGGGAAACCCGGTTTCCCCCTTTCCCAACCGCTGTTGGGAGCGGCTGGCGCCCCCACAGGCAGGGGGTTGGGGAAACCCGGTTTCCCCACGCCCCCGCGAGCGCGACGTAGGCGGGCTATGCCCTCCTAAACCCTCCAGTGAGGGGGCGGGGAAACCCTCTCAGGTGTAGAGTTTTTGGGTGCGCAACCCCCGGGTTCCGCACCCCCCACCGCCTGCCAGGGGAGGGAGTCAGAATCCGGCGTTGCGGTACGTCTTTCACTTGAACACTCCGCAAGCGGGGTTCCGTCAAAGCGCATCAGAACGCCCTGCGCGATAATCTGCAATCCAAAATCTAAAATCTAAAATGATATCGTCACTCGTCACTGGCATAATCTGGCAATCTCGGCAACCACACTGTAAAGGTGCTCCCCTTGCCCGGCACGCTCTCGACCTCCACCGTACCGCCATGCATAGCGACGATCTCGCGCACGACGTAGAGGCCGATACCCATACCAGGAACGGCGCGGGTGGAGGAGTCAGGAGCGCGGTAGGAGCGCTCGAAGAGGTGGGGCACTACCGCTGGCTTGATACCCACACCCTCATCACGCACTGCGATCCAGGCCCGTTCGTGCTGCTGGCCCACCTGCACGGTAATGGTACTTCCCGGAGGGCTGTACTTTGCGGCATTCTGCAGCAAATTATCGAGCACCTGTTCGAGACGCACGGCATCCCCTTCGATGCGTAGCGGGTCGACGGGGCCATCGTAGCGCAGGACGTGCGCCACAAGCGAGCCTTCGGCCCGCTCAACCACCCGGCGCGCCAGGGCTGCCAGATCCACCGGGGCGCGCTGAATGCTCAACTGGCCCGTCTCCAGACGCGAGACATCGAGTAACAAATCCACCAGGTTTGCCAGGCGACGCAGTTGCCCCTCGACCATGCGCAGCGCCCGGCCAGAGCGTTCGTCGGCCGGATGGGCCCGCTCAGTGCGCCGGATGAGAAGTTGCATGTTGCCGAGGGCGGCGGCAAGCGGTGTACGCAATTCGTGAACGGCAAGGGAAAGAAAGTTGTCACGCACGGCAACGGCCTGTTGCGCCGCCTCGTACAGCCGGGCATTATCCAGGGCGACGGCAGCGCGCCCGGCCAGTTCCTGCACGAGGCCGATA
>CAKZKA010000276.1 GCA_937120965.1 uncultured Chloroflexota bacterium | reverse complement strand
GGCCTGCCCGCGTCGGGGGCCGGCGCGGCGGAGCCTCCGCGGGCGTGCCGGTGCTTGCAAGACGTTATACCAATTACCGTTGATGATGCCGCATTGCCTGAAGCGATTTCAGGCGTTGTGCTGCCCAGCGCGGCAATCCTCAATCCAAAATCTAAAATCCAAAATGGTATTACGCCACCCGAGTCTGTGCAAAGACTTGACAAGCCTGCACAAGGGGTGTATACTCTTCCTGACCGGTCGGTAAAATTACGGAATATTTTGGCTTCTTTTATTTACTGACCGGTCAGACAGGATTTGCAATGCCGGATCTCGAACCTATCAGCAGCCCCACGGCGGTGAAGATCGTTGACGCCGCCAGCCACCTCTTTCTGCAACGGGGCTATAAGGCCGTTTCGATCAACGATATCATCCGCGCCGCGGATGTGACCAAGCCAACCCTGTACTACTACTTCGCCGACAAGGAGGAACTGTTCGTCCAGATGGGGCTGCGGGTGCTCCAGGAGATGGGCGCTCGCCTCACCGCTGCCGCCAGCGCTCCCGGCGGGACGATTGCCCGGCTACGCGCCCTGGCCGCCGTGCTCATGGACGACCGCGACCGGGATATGCGTATGATGCGCCACGAAATGGCCGAACATCTGGGGCCGGCTAATCGCAACCGCCTGGCGCGGGCCTTTTTCACGCACCTCTTCATGCCTATCCTCGGCGTGATGGAGGAGGGTGTGGCGAATGGGACGCTGGGGCACTTTCCACCCGTAACCCTTGCCAATCTGTTCCTGAGCGTGTCGGAGGCCTGCCAGGATTTTGCTGGCGATAGCCGGATGGCGGTCTGGGCCGCCGAGAGTGGTATCCCGGCACAGATCAGCCCGATCTCTCCTGAAGAGATGGTCGATCTGTTTTTGTACGGCACCAGCCCACGCTAAGTGCGCGCCACGAAGGCGCGCAGACAGCATAGCCCTTTGGTATACCTATGGCGCGCGGCAGCGCTACGCCCCACCTGCTATGAAAGTGGGGGAAAACGGGTTCTCTCTGTGGAGGTGTAGAGCTGTAGAGGCGTGGAAGTGTTACACGTGAAACATATACCTACGCTCATCTCCACAGGCTCCCGACGCCCCTCACGGCGGGGAGGATTTGAGAGGGCGCAGCCCTCGCAGGAAAACGCTCGTGTTCATTTCGTCGCTGTGCGGCGCAGCCGCACGGTCGTCTGACAGGTATTGAGAGGATTACTCATCCATGACCACAGTTCCACAGTCTCGACCGGGCGGCCTGCGCCACCCAACTTTCGCCGTCATAATCGCTCTTGTCCTGTTGCTGGCCGTTGCCGGCACCTTCGCCTTCCGCGCCTTCAGCGGGGCGCGGGCCAACCCCCTCGCCGACGCCACGCTCGTCCCTGTGAACCGGGGTGACCTGGTGCTGGGCGTGAGCGCCACCGGGCGCGTTGAGCCGCGGGTCCAGGCCGAGTTGTCCTTCCCGGCCGCTTCGGGTCGCGTCGCCGAGGTGCTGGTCGTCGAAGGCGATGCGGTCAAGGCCGGCGATGCGCTAATCGTGCTCGACAGTCGCCAGCAAGTCGCTGCCCGCGACGCCGCCGCGGCCAATCTTGCCGCTGCCCAGGCCGACCTGCAGGCCCTGCGTGAGGGCGCCACTCCCGAGCAGATCGCCGAGGCTCGCGCCCAGGTGCGCGCCGCCCAGGGCAACCTGGCGCAGACCCGCGGCAGCGTCACCGATGCCGATATTGCCGCCGCCCGCGCCAGTGTGGAAGAGGCCCGCGCACGCCTGGCCGAATTGGAGGCGGGGGCGAAGACCGATGCTCGCACCCGCGCCGAGACGACCCTCGCCGAGGCCCGCGCCGAGCTTGACCGCCAGCGCGCGGCCCTGGCCGCCGCCAAGGAGCAGGCCCGCCTGAACGTCGAGGCCGCCGCCAACACGGTGCGCAACGCGCAGAGTGCCTACAGCGCCGCCTACTGGGATCTCGAGCACGTGCGTCGCAACGGAACCGACCCGCGCACCGGCCGCTCGCTCAACGATTTCCAGAAGCAAGATTTCCAGGCCGCCTTTGATCAGGCTGCCCGCGCCCTTGCCGATGCCGAGGCTGCCCTGCAACAGGCCCGGACCGCCTATGAGACGGCCGTCCAGAACGAGATCAGCGGCCTTCAGACTGCCGAGGCCCGCGTGCGCGCCGCCCAGACTGACCTGGATACGCTGATCGCCGGCGCCGAAGCCGACGAGCTAGCCGCGGCCCGCGCCCAGCTTGCCCGCGCCCAGGCCGAGCTTGCCCGTCTGACCGGCGCCCAGCGTGCCGGCGCCCTCGCCGCCCAGCAGGCCAATCTCGAGGCGGCTCGCGCCCGCCTGGAACAATTGACCGCCGATCCTACCACCAGCGACCTGGCGCGTGCCGAGGCCCGCGTTGCTCAGGCTCAGGCTCAGCTCGACCAGGCCCAGGTGGCCCTCGACGACCTGACCCTGCGCGCCCCCTTCGACGGCGTGGTGGCCAGCGTGAACGTCGCCCCCGGCGAGAGCGTGGGGGCAACCACCCCGCTCGTGCTGATTGACATAAGCCGCTTCCTGGTCAAGGTAACGGTTGATGAGGTAGATATTGCCCGTGTGCAGCCGGGCCAGCCCGTGGAGGTGCTGGTGGACGCCCTGGGTCAGACGCTGCCGGGTACTGTGCTGCGCCTGGAGCCGTTGCCGCGCAACGATAGCGGCGTGACCGCCTACCAGGTTACTGTCGAGATCGACCCGGCCGGCGTCGCGCTCAAGCCCGGTATGACCGCCAGCGCCACTATCGTGGCCGAGCGCCGCGATGACGTCCTCAGCGTGCCCCTGGCCGCCGTGCGCAGCGTTGATGGCAAGAGCGTGGTCAGCGTGGTCGTCGGCGAAGGCAACGAGCGCCGCCTCGAAGAGCGCGTTGTGGAGACCGGTCTGCGCACCGGTGATCGCATCGAGATCCGCAACGGCCTTGCCGAAGGCGAGCAGGTCGTTATCCGCTAACCGATGTGAACATAGCCCGTGCGCGGGAGGGTTCGGGGGCGCTGGCACCGGCTCCGGCTCAGGCATATAGCCCGTGCGCGGGAGGGTTCGGGAGGGCGCAGCCCTCCCGAGAAAACCTCTGTTCATCCTGGCGTTTGCGGCACAGCCGCATGGGTGTCCAGTGTTTACACTAGATCTTACGGAGTACCGTACGTATGTACACCGACTATAGAACCAGACCGATCGTCCAGATCGAGAACATGGTCAAGGAGTTTCCCACCGGCGACGGCGTGTTCCGCGCCCTCGACGGGGTTTCGCTGCAGGTGGACCAGGGCGAGATGGTCGCCATTATGGGGCCTTCGGGCTCGGGCAAGAGTACGCTCATGACCCTGATCGGGTTGCTCGACACGCCCACCAGCGGCCACTACGTGCTCGATGGTGAGGATGTCGGCGGCCTCTCCCGGCTGGAACAGGCCCGTGTGCGGAACCGCAAGCTCGGCTTCGTCTTCCAGAACTTCAACCTGCTGCCCCGCCTCACCGCGCTGCAAAACGTCGAACTGCCTCTGGTCTACGGGCGCGTGGACGGGCGGCGCCGCCGCGAGCTGGCCCGCACGGCGCTGGAAGCGGTGGGCCTGGGGTCGAAGCTCGATAATCTGCCCAACACGCTTTCGGGCGGCCAGAAGCAGCGCGTCGCCATCGCCCGCGCCCTGGTTCACAACCCGGCGATCATCCTGGCCGACGAGCCCACCGGCGCCCTCGACACCCGCACCGGCGCCGAGATCATGGCCCTCTTCCGCGAGTTAAACCGTGAACAGGGCCGGACCATCATCATCGTGACCCACGACCCGGAGATCGGACGGCACATGGACCGCGTGATCGGTCTCCGCGACGGGCGCCTGGCTGAGAATATTCTGAGCGAATACTACGGTGTCGAAGTGTTCGAGCGTGTCGAGCGCGAGCACGGCCTGGAGCCGGTGCCCGTGCCCGTGCGCCGCCGCGATGCCGGTGAGGAGTAGATTCGAGAGATGATCAAAGAACAGATCGGTATGGCTCTTGATAGCCTCAGAGCCAACAAGTTTCGCTCGCTGCTCACCATGCTCGGCATCATCATCGGCGCCGGCACCCTGGTGGCCGTGCTCTCGCTGGGCAATGCCTTGCAGAGCAGCGTCTTCGAGCAATTCGTGGACCTGGGCACCCGGCGCATTGCCGTAGAGCCGGGCGATCCCCGAGCCAAAGGCGCCCGCGATGTGCCCGGCTACGGCCTGCTCTCGGTTCAAGACTACCGGGCGCTGACGGATCTGGCCGCATCACGGCCCGACCTCTTCCGCGCAGTCGTGCCTGAGGTGACCGTCAATACCCAGGTGCGCGCCGGAGCCGTGGCCGTCCAGACATTACTGGTGGGCACCACCGAGGCGTACCCGCAGGTCCAGACGGTGCCGATGCTGGCCGGGCGCTTTCTCACCGCTGCCGACGAGTCCAGCGGCGCCCGGGTGGGGGTGCTGGGCTACCTGGTGGCGCGCGATCTGTTCGGCGCCGATCCCGAGGCCCTGCGGGCCGCCGTGGGCCGCACGGTGGAGATCAACGGCCAGCCCCTAGCTATTGTCGGCGTGATTGACGAGAATGGCGGCCCCTTCTCCACCGACGGGCGGGTGTTTGCCCCGGTGAGCACGGTGCGGCTGCGCCTGGTGGGCGATCTGGACCTGCCGGGGCGCGGGTTGCGGATGAGCAGTGTGCTGCTGGGCATTACCAGTGAGAAAGTGGTTGATCCTGCCGAGGAGGCGATTGTGGCTACGCTGCGCGCCACCCGTGGCGTACCCGAGGGTGCCATCAACGATTTCGAGGTGCGCACGCCAACCCAGGCCCTCAACGTGCTGCGGGGCATCAACGGAGCCATCACCGGGTTCATCGCCATCGTGGCCGGTATCAGCCTGGTCGTAGGCGGCATCGGCATTATGAACATCATGCTTGTGGCGGTAACCGAGCGCACGCGCGAGATTGGCGTTCGCAAGGCGCTCGGCGCCTCGGATGGCGACGTGCTGGGCCAGTTTGTGCTCGAGGCCCTGGCCCTCAGCCTGGTCGGCAGCCTGATCGGCATCGCCGGCGCGATTGGCATCGTGCTGCTAATTGGCGCAGCCGCAGGCATCGGCGCACAGATCTCCTGGAGCGCCGTGGTCATCGCGCTGGCCTTTGCCTCGCTGATCGGTATAGGTTTCGGCTTCTACCCGGCCCGCCGCGCTGCGATGCTCCAGCCAATCGAGGCGCTGCGATACGAGTAGAGGCGCAGCGGTGCTGCGCCTCAAGCGCAGCGGTGCTGCGCCTCTACGCCCCGACCCTCGCCGCTCTCAGGAGAGAGGCCGGAGGTGAGGACCAACCAGCGCATCCCAACGCCATAACGTCCGTCTGCGCCCATATGCTCTGTCCGCCCCTGAATCGCCGGCAGGGGCGTGGGGAAACCCGGTTTCCCCATGTTCATAGGAGAGATTCTCCTGGGAGGGCTGCGCCCTCCCCAACCCTCCCGGCTGGTGGGCTGTTTCCTGGGAGGGCTGCGCCCTCCCCAACCCTCCCGGCTGGCGGGCTGTTTCCTGGGAGGGCGTAGCCCTCCCCAACCCTCCCGGCTGGCGGGCTGTTTCCTGGGAGGGCGTAGCCCTCCCCAACCCTCCCGGCTAGCGGGCTGTTTCCTGGGAGGGCGTAGCCCTCCCCAACCCTCCCGGCTGGCGGACTGTTTCCTGGGAGGGCTACGCCCTCCCCAACCCTCCCGGCTGGCGGGCTGTTTCCTGGGAGGGCTGCGCCCTCCCGATCAGATCGCCATCGAGACGTACTTCTCCTCCAGGTACTCAAGAATCCCCGTTGGGCCGCCTTCGCGCCCCAGGCCGCTCTGCTTGTAACCGCCGAAGGGCGCCTGAGCCGTCGAGGGGATGGGGTCATTGATGCCCACGATGCCATACTCCAGGCCCTCGGCCATGCGCCAGGCCCGCCCCAGGTCGCGGGTGAAGCAATACGCTGCCAGGCCGAACGGTGTGGCGTTGGCCTGACGGAGGGCCTCGTCCTCGCTGTCGAAGGGGATCAGCGGGGCCACCGGCCCGAAGGTCTCCTCGCGGGCCACCAGCATCTCGGCGCTCACATTGGCGAGAACCGTAGGCGTCCAGAAGTTGCCCGCGCGCCCTTCGGCGTAGGGGCCGCCACCGGTGAGCAGGGCGGCGCCGCCGGCAAGGGCATCGGCAACGTGGCGTTCTACTTTGGCGCGGGCCTGCGCGTCAATCAGCGGCCCGATCACCGTGGCCGGGTCCAGTCCATTGCCTACCCGCAATGCGGCTACCTGCTCGGCGAAGGTGGCGGCGAAGCGCTCGTAGATCGGGCGCTCGACGAAAATCCGGTTGGCGCATACACAGGTCTGCCCGGCGTTGCGGAACTTGGAAGCAATTGCCCCGCGCACCGCACTCTCCAGGTCAGCATCGGCAAAGACGATGAACGGTGCATTGCCGCCTAGTTCGAGCGAGAGGCGTTTCACGGTATCCGCCGACTGACGGATCAGCAGCTTGCCGACTTCGGTGGAGCCGGTGAAGCTCACCTTGCGCACGCGCTCGTCGGCGAAGATCGCCTCCGCGAACGGAACCGGGTCCTGACAGGTGATAATGTTCAGCACCCCGGCGGGAAGCCCGGCATCGAGGAAGATCTGCCCGAGTTCGAGCGCCGAGAGGGGCGTCTGTTCGGCGGGTTTGACGATCGCGGTGCAGCCTGCTGCCAGCGCGGGGCCAAGCTTGCGGGTGATCATCGCGCTGGGGAAGTTCCAGGGGGTGATCAGCGCGGCGATGCCCACCGGTTGTCGCAACACCAGGAGGCGCCTGGCGGGTGTGCTGGCGGGGATGGTCATGCCGTAGATGCGCTCGGCCTCGCCAGCGAACCACGACAGGAAACTGGCGGCGTAGGCGATCTCGCCGCGGGCTTCGGTCAGCGGTTTGCCTTGCTCAAGCGTCATGATTGTCGCCAGGCGCTCCTGCTGCTCTAGCATGAGCGTGGCGGCTCGACGCAGTACCGCAGCGCGGGCCGGGGCCGGCGTGGCTGCCCACGCCGGGAAAGCATCTGCCGCCGCCGCGATCGCCGCGCGGGTTTCCTCGCCGCCTCCATCGGCAACCTCGGCAAGCTGCGCGCCGGTGGCAGGATTGGTCACGGGGAAGGTCCTGGCCGCGGGTTGCCAGGCTCCGCCGATCAGCAGGCCCCGGGGTTCCTTGCCCAGGACCCGGGCAGCGATGGTGTCGGCATCGGTGTGCATAGGCGCTCCAACGGTTCGATTACAATCTGCTTGTCACATCGATCGTCTGTGCGTCACAGCCGCACCCTGCCAGGATGCGCAAGGTGGGGCGCAGCGACGCTGCGCCCCTGCTGCGCCCCTACACCCGGTGCGGAGGGCGCGCCCCCCGGCAGGTTTAGGTGCGGACAGAACATCCGGGCTAACGTGGCGTATACCGCATTGGAACGCCCCCGCGCAAGGCTCTGGTCTCCCCGCTTCGACAGGCTCAGCGCAGGCTCTCCAGCGAAGCTGGAGAGGGGGAGGGGGTGAGGACCAAGCAGCGCACCCCAACGCCATACCGCCCGTCGGCGCTCATACGTTCTGTCCGCCCCTGAACCCCGGCAGGTAGAGGGCGTGGGGAAACCCGGTTTCCCCATATGCTCACATCAGAACTGGCAAGAGGTGTCTATGGGCTACGATGTTGTTGGTGTTGGTGTTGCCTCGCTCGATTTCATTGGCGTGAGCGCTGCTGAGCCACAATTCGGCGCAAAGCAACCCCTCTCAGGCTGGATCGAGATGGGCGGTGGTCCCGTCGCGACGGCGCTGGCAACCATGGCACGCCTCGGCGCCCGCGTAGCCATGGCCGGCGCTGTGGGCAACGATGGTTATGGCGAACGCATTCTCCACGACCTGCGCGCCTGGGGTGTCGATCCTGTGGGTATGCACGTGCGTCCCGGCACGTCGCACATCGCCTTCGTCCTGGCCGAACCCGGACGCGACCGGCGCACGATCTTTTTCCACCACGACCCGGCTGTTCTCACCGGCATTCCCCTTGACCGTAGCCTGATCACCTCGGCGCGGGCGCTAGCCCTCGATACCCATCTCACCGATACGGCGCTGCAAGCCGCCCGCTGGATGCGCGCCGCCGGCGGCCTGGTGATGCTCGATGCCGAGCGTGTGCGTGAGCAAACCCTGGAGTTGTTGCCCCTCTGCGACCTGCTGGTGGTCTCCGAGCGTTTCGGGCGCGAGGCGACCGGTATGGAGCACCCGTGGGATGCCGCCCGCGCCCTCCACAGCCGCTACGGGCGTCTGGCCCTGGTTACGGCTGGCGCCAGGGGAAGCTGGTGCGCCCACGAGGGCGATCTGTTTCACACCCCCGCCTTCGAGGTTGAGCCGGTTGACACCACCGGCGCTGGCGATGTCTTTCACGGCGCCTTCCTCTACGCCCTGCTCGCTGGCGACGACGTTCGGCGCGCGGCGCGCTTCGCCAGCGCCGCCGCTGCCCTGAGTTGCAAGGGGTTGGGCGGACGGGGAAACCTCCCCTCTCTCGGCGATATCGAGCAACTCCTGAGGTGAAAATAGCCCGCATGCGGGAGGGTTTGGGAGGGCGCAGCCCTCCCAGGAAACAACCCGCCAGCGGGGAGGGTTTGGGAGGGCGCAGCCCTC
>CAKZKA010000275.1 GCA_937120965.1 uncultured Chloroflexota bacterium | reverse complement strand
GGTTCGACAGGCTCACCGCAGGTGGTTCGACAGGCTCACCGCAGGTGGTTCGACAGGCTCACCGCAGGTGGTTCGACAGGCTCACCGCAGGTGGGGAAACCCGGTTTCCCCGTATGTTCACCTCAGTCATCCATGCGGCTGCGTCGCACAACGCCAGAATGAAAATATTATTGTTCTTGGGAGGGCTTCGCCCTCCCAAACCCTCCCCGCTGGCGGGTTATTTCCTGGGAGGGCTTTGCCCTCCCAAACCCTCCCGCGGGCGGGCTATTTTCACCTCAGGCTGTCTGGCGAAACCCGAACATGGTCGCCACTTCGCGTAGCAGAGCCGTGGCGCGCTCGACATCGCGACCTTCGGCAGCCGCGGCCAGCGTATCGCCGACCATGGTGTGCAGCACGGCCAGCGCCGCGGGCGTGTTCAGATCATCGTCCATCGCTGCCACCAGCTCGTCGAAGCCCCGCGTCAGATCGAGGGGCGTGTCGGTTCCGCCACGGGCCTGGGCGGCGCGCCAGAACTCATCCACCAGGGCCGCGTAGCGCCCCAGGGCGTTGCGGTGGTAGTCGAACTCCTCGCGATAGTGCTCGCTCAAAAGGTACCAGCGCAGCGTATCGGCGCGGTGCTCCCGAAGCGCGTCGCGAACGAACACCAGGTTGCCCAGCGACTTGCTCATCTTCTCGCCATCGAGCCAGACCAGGCCCGCGTGCATCCAGAACCGCGCGAAGGGGCGCTTGCCGGTAACCGGCTCGGTCTGGGCGATCTCGCAGGGGTGGTGGGGGAAGATCAGATCGGCGCCGCCGCCGTGGATGTCGATCTGCTCGCCGAGGTACCTGGTGGCCATCGCGCTGCACTCGATGTGCCAGCCGGGCCGTCCTGGACCCCAGGGACTGTTCCAGGTGGGATCGCCGGGCTTGCCGGTCTGCCAGAGCACGAAATCGAGCGGGTCGCGTTTCCGCGGGTCGCGAGGGTCGTTGCCGCGCTGGTTGGCCGTTGCCAGCATCTCTTCATAGCCCATCCGCGCCATTTTGCCGAAGTTGGGATCGGTGCGGATGCTGAAGTAGACGTTCCCACCAACCACATAGGCGTGGCCCAGCGCTACCAGCCGCTCGATGATGGGGATCATGGCCCCGATCTCTTCGCTGGCCCACGGAAAATAGGTCGGCGGCACCAGATTCAGGCCCTCGAAGTCCTGGCGCAACTGCGCAACCTGGCGACTGGCCAGGTCCTGCCAGTCCACCCCATCGCGGGCGGCGCGGGCAAACAGCGGGTCATCCACATCGGTCACGTTCTGGCAGTAGCGCACCTCGGCGCCCTTCCAGCGCAGGTAGCGCAACAGCACGTCGAAGGTGAGAAACGTGCGCGCGTGGCCGATATGGGTCGTATCGTAGGGTGTCACGCCGCAGACATACATCGTTACCGGGCGATCCCGGGGAATGACGAAGGGTTCCTTTTCGCGCGCGAGGGTATTGTAGAGCTGCATACGTGCTCCTGGGGCGCGTGCGACTCTGGCGCTCTGGTCGGGGCACAGCCTGGATGCGCCATTCAGATGGGTACGCTCTCTTCATTATACATCGGTACCTGTTGCATACGGTGTTGTATGCGGCGCAACAGCAGCGGGCGCGGCGTGGAGCGGCAGCCGCACAGCGATCATGGTGATATCGTCGTGCGGTTCGGCGCCCCCGGTGAAGATCAGTACCGCGCGCGTGATCCGCTGGATCATCTCGTGCACATCCATCGCCGGCGTGAAGGTCTTCACCAGGTGCTCCAGGCGTTCAAAGCCGAACAACTCACCCTCGCTGTTGTGGGCCTCGACGACCCCATCGCTGAGGAAGAGCAGCGTATCGCCCGGCTCCAGCGGCACGCTCACATCGCGGTACAGCCCGTTGATGCGCGTGCCGAGCGGCAGCCCGCCCACGTCGAGAAAATGGCACTCGCCCTGGCCATCGCCACGACACTGGAGCAGCAGCGGCGCGATCATCCCCGCGTTCGCCAGCGTCACCGAGCGATCCTCGGGGTCGAACACTGCGATCAGCACGGCCGCGTTCATCTGATTGGCCTGGAGGCGCTGGCGCAGCGCCATGTGCATAGCCTGCAACATCTCTGACGGGCTGGAGAGCAGGCGCGCCTGAGACTCGAGCGTCGAGCTGGTGAGGGCCATGAGCAGGGCGGCCGCGACACCCTTGCCCGAAATATCGCCGATGGCAATGGCTATGCGACCGTCGCTCAGGTTCAGGTAGGTGTAGAAATCACCGCCGACCTCACTCGCCGGAAGCGAGCGCCCATACACCCGCAGCAGATCGGCGCCCCACGGCGGCGCATTCGGAAGCAGGCCCTGCTGGATATCACGGGCCAGGGCCAGACCTTCGCGCAAGCGCTCGTTCTGGTTCTCGATCTCCTGAAGGCTGTGCTGAAGCCGGGCGGCCATACGGTTGAAGGTGCTGGCCAGTTGTCCCAGTTCATCGCCCGGTTCAACCTCGATCCGGTGGTCCAGGCGCCCGCTGGCCAGTTCCTGCGCCCCCGTGGTCAGTGCCCGGATCGGCACAACCAGGCGTCGCGCCTGGTAGAATGACCAGACCAGCGCCAGCAGGGCCACCAATCCCACCAGCGCCGCGAGCAGGCTAACACCGCGGTACACCTCCACAAAGAACTCGCTGGAGGGCTGTTCAACCACCACCGACCAGCCCATCGCCGAGACCGGCGCGACCGGGGCGCGCGCGCCGACTACCAGCACGCCTGCGCCGCCGGTGTACTCGGCAGCCGTCTGTCCGTCAATATACAGCGCCGTCAGATCGTCGGGCGGTTGCCAGGGTCGCAGACTATCGCTCAACTGCACCTGCCGGTCGGCGTCAACCAGGTACACCGTCTTGCCCGTTTCCTGCACCCCCAGGCGCAGCATCTGGCGGATGCGCGCCGCGCTAACCTCGGCGCCGATCACGCCGAAGAGGCTTCCATCGGCGCCGCGCACCGGGAGCACGACCTGAAACACGGGCTGGCCGTCGCTTCCGGGCGTAATCGGGGTACGACTGCCCTTTCCCACGCGCGCGGCCAGCTCGATCAGCGCCGGGTCAAGCGGCAGGGTCGCAATGTTCTGCCGGGTGAGCAAATTACTGCGCCCGATGGCCACGATGCGTTCGTCACGATTTGCCACTGTAATCGCCCGCAAGTCAGGCGAACTGTTGACCAGGCGCTCCACGGCGGAGCGCAACCGGGCATCCGGCACCGTCGGATCGAGGTCACGCGCCGCGCGTAACAACTGCTGTTCCAGGTCGTAGAGAAAGGTGGAGATATTGCCGGCGACTTTATCCGCCAGGGCCTGCTGGCTGGCGTAGGCGTTCCGTTGCTGCACCTGCAACAGCATGGTGATCAGCACTGCGCCTACCAGGATGAGTGGTAGCGTCGAACCGATCAGGAATGACCAGCGCAACCGGTTGGTGATGCTCAGACGCCGGCGGGCCGGAGGGGTCTCGTCGGAGAGAAGCGGTCCTGCCGGTTGTCGCTCACGTCCGTCGCGGTACATGGGTTCCCTGTCCATCTCCAGCCTGGCGGGCGGGGGCAAGGGGAAACCGGGTTTCTCCACTGCCCGGGGAGGGTTTGGGAGGGCGCAGCCCTCCCAAGAATAATTTCCATATGTTCATTCCGGCATTCTGCGCCGTGCGCGTCTAACGAAACGTCTCCTTACAGGGAGGCGCACGCTCACGGGCTGATCTCCGGAACGGCTCCCACGGTCGCCGGATCAATCTCCAGCACCTCCGCGGCCATCCAGCCGCGTTGCTCACCCGGTCCCTGCACCTGATACCAAGCCCCGGAGCGGCCAAGCAGGCGAACCGGCACGCCCGCTTCGAACACATCGAGAACCGGGTGCTCCGTACCGGGACCAGCGCGCAGATTGGCGACCACCGCGACGCGCGCCAGGAGCGGTTCAGGCGTTGCCGGGGCCGGCAGCGCGGTTGGAGGAAGCGCCGGGAGCGAGGGGGTAGGGGGAACGGGCGTAACGCTCGGCAGGCGCGCCAGGGTTGGCACCGGCGTGGGCCGCGCGGGCAGCACCGCCGCCGGGTCACCACAGGCTCCCAGGAGGAAGAGCAACATCGCCATCACCGAACCGGCGAAGCGCAAGCCCTCGGGACCACGTGCACGAAAGCGCGCGGCGCTTCCATGCTCTGTGAACGCGAGCGCTGCGCCCTCGGGGACGAGCGAAGACGGGAGGTCCTCGCTCCCGGCAAGAAGTAAGCTAGCTTCCTTTACAGACCGAGTACCAGCCGCGACGCTGCGCGGGACAGACGTCAATTCTGCCAGCAACTGTGCTCTCAATACAACAAACCGGGGTGTCTGCTTGCCACAGACACCCCGAGACCCTGGTCGGGGCGAGTGGATTTGAACCACCGACCTCCGCGACCCGAACGCGGCGCTCTACCAGGCTGAGCCACGCCCCGCACACTGACACACCTGCTGTGGCGAATGGTGCCGAAGGTGGGACTCGAACCCACACGGGGTTGCCCCCAGCGGTTTTTGAGACCGCCGCGTCTGCCATTCCGCCACTTCGGCGCGACAACCTTGATTATAGCAGGTCGCTACGGGCGCGTCAAACCGGCGCCCGTAGGTACGTGTTCACAGTTGGGGCAATATAATACCAATTTCACTTGAACTCTCCGCAAGCAGCATTGCGTCAAAGCGCACCCGGACGCCTTGCGCGACAATCTGCAATCCAAAATCTACAATCTGAAATGGTATAAGGCGTCACCCCGGGAGCGCGGGCGTCCCGCCCGCATTCGTGTTCGCGCAGGCAAGATGCCCGCGCTCTCAGGAGAAAGGTGAACAGGTATCCCGGTTGACCGGCGCTCGTTGCAGCGCAGTGGTATGATGATCAAGGTGTGGATAGCCGCACTGTCGCGGGAGCGCCGGGATACAGGAATGGGTTGTCGCTGTCGCCAGATCGTTGCTCTACTCGCCGTCGTGCTGATCGTCGGCTGCGCCAGGCTCTCCGAGATGCCGGCGCCGATCTCCACACCTTCTGCGGAGGCCGTTGTTGCCGCCTCGCCCTCAGCGACACCGGCGAGCGTCACGCCGTCTGCAACGCCGACGCCCACCCCTACCCCCACGGCCAGCCCCACCCCGCCGCCGCCCAGCCCCACGCCCATTCCACTCGACCCCACGCCGACCCTGGCGCCGGTTGACGCCAGCCTGCGTATCGAGATTTTTGAGAAAGTCTGGACCACCGTGCGCGACACCTATGTGTATGAAGACTATCGTGGGGTGGACTGGGAGCAGGCGCGGGTCGAGTTCGCGCCGCGGATCGCCGCCGCCGACGACCCTGAGACCTTCTACGCCCTGATGCGCGAATTGATCGCCCTGCTCGACGACGAGCACTCCCGCTTTGAGTCGCCGCAGGAGGTTGCCGCCCAGGAGGCCGAGTATCGAGGGGAGTACCGCTACGGCGGCATCGGCGCGCAGATCCGCAACGTCGCAGAGGGCGGTCTGATCACCGCGCTGGCGCCCGATGGCCCCGCGGCGCGGGCCGGTATTCTCCCCCGCGACATCATTCTGGCTGTCAACGGCATTCCCTTCACCGACACCGCCGCCTTCGGCCCCGATGGGCCGATCGGCGCTGTGCGCGGCGCGCCGGGCACCCGTGTGCGCCTGACGGTGCGGACCGGCCAGGAAGCGCCCCGTGAGGTCGAGGTGCAGCGCGAGGTGGTCAATGCCGATGCCTTCAACCAGGTGCGCGTGACCACACTTCCGGGCCGGGCCATCGGCTATGTGGAGATCCCCAGTTTCTACGTGGAAGGGGTTGACGAGAAGGTACGCGCCGAGGTTGAGCGACTCCTGGCAGCCAGCCCGCTCGATGGGCTGATCCTGGACGTGCGTGGCAACTCGGGCGGCTACGTCCACCTGATGCTTCAGACGGTGGCCCTGTTTCACGACGGGGGCAGCATTGGCAGCACCCGGGGTCGGAACAGCAACGAGGAACAGAAGGTACCCCCGGGGAAGACCATTCCCGGCATCGAGCGCGTGCCGCTCGTGGTGCTCATCGGCCCCGATACGGCCAGCGCCGCCGAGATGTTCGCCGGCGGCCTGCAAGCGCTGGGTCGCGCCAGGGTGGTTGGCACGCCCAGCGCCGGAAACACCGAGAATCTCTACAGCTACGACTACCCCGATGGCTCGCGGCTGCTGCTGGCGTCAGTTGCCTATCAGTTGCCCGATGGCACTCTGATCGAAGGGCGGGGCATTCTTCCCGACGAGGCCCTTGATGTCGAGTGGTGGCGCTTTCCCATCGAGAGCGATCCCCAGGTGAACCTGGCGATCGACCTCATCGCCGAGAGTCGCGCGAGCGGGGGCGCCTCGGGTGGTCCTCAGCGCAAGAGTAGCAGCAACCCCAGCGGCAGCAGCACCAGCGCGGCGGCAAACGCGGCCGTAGCCCGGTGATCGTGCACAATCACCTGTTGCGCGCGCAACAAGGAACGTTGGAGGGGATGGTAGAACAGGGCCAGCGCCAGCAGTGAGAAGATCGTCACGCAGACCATCTCGATCAGCACGATTGCAAACGCAGCGGAACCGGCCACCAGCAGCGCCGCCACCGCGGTATCCACAAAGGTGGTGATGTTGGCGCCCATAATGTACGGCACTACCCGCTCGCGCCGCACAACCCCGCGCGCGGCCAGCGGCACCAGCGCCGACACCGAGACCGAGACCGACAGCGTCGCGCTGGTAATCCCGGCCCCCAGCAGAAACATAGCCCAGGGTTTGCCAGACAGCCGCTCGACGCGCCCCAGGGCCGGACTCTGATGATGGATCGCGGGCAGGGCTCGGTCGAGCAGGGCAAAGGCGCCCATCAGCAACGCCACGCCCGTACCGATCAGGCCCAGGGGCGAAATGTGCTCGATCATAACTCCAGCCAGCGGATCAACGATCGGGTCGAGCACCGATGTCAGGGGCGTAGCGGCGCTGATCGCCGGCACGCTGATGTATTCGCCAGCTACGAGCACATAGGCCAGCGCCATCGCCGGCAGGTAGATCACCGCCGTCGTGAGCAGGGACAGCACCCCGACCGCTACACCCTCGGTGTTATGTCGTCCGCGGGCGGCGTAGACCAATCCGGTGACCAGCACCACTAGAGAGGCGCCCAGGCGCGAGCCGGTAATCATCATCAGGGTTTGCAGGGCATCGAGCGAACCGGCAGCGAACAGCGAGACGGCGAGGGCCGCCACAGGCGAGCCACTCAGGAAGAGGTAGGCGAGCAACCAGCCCATTCCCAATGCCCCGGCCGGCGAGTCGACCCGGAACAGGCCTGAGGCCAGCGAGCCGTAGGCCCCGGCGCCACGTTTCAACGACTCAAGGGCCAGGATGAACAAAAACAAACCGGCGCCGAACAGTACCGCGCGCGTCAGCGTCGTCACGAGTCGCCGCTGCACCATCGGAGCCTCCGCGTCACCCGGTTCCATGACCGGGGAAGATTCGGCCTCCAGCATCGCTGCCCCCTTTCGTGACTTCCTTGTCAGCGCGCGCCGGGCTGGCGCCCTTCGAGGTCATCTCATTATACGTTCCTTAACGGGTGATGCAAAGCCGGAAATGTTCACTCCGATGCCCTCAAGCAGAACTGATATTCTGCTGTGAACACGGGGAAAGCGGGTTTCTCCATACCCCTCCCAAAAATAAACCTGTTTTCATCTTGTCAGTGCGCGGCGCAGCCGTATAGGCGTCTACGAGGCAAGGAGCATGAGTACACACGATAGTATCGGGCGCCTGGTCCAGATCAATGTGAACCCACGGGGCGGCGTACCCAAATTTCCCGTGGCAGCGGCCACAGTCACCCGTCGGGGGATCCTCGGAGATGCGCAGCGCGACCGCGTGGCCCACGGCGGCCCTGACCGGGCCGTGTCGCTCTTTGCGCTGGAGCGCATCGAAGCCCTGCGGGCCGAGGGCCACCCGATTACGCCGGGCAGCACCGGCGAGAACCTCACCATTGCCGGGTTAGACTGGGAGCGCCTCCGCCCGGGCGACCGGCTGCGGGTTGGCGAGTGGGTCGAGCTGGAACTGACGGACTATGTGACGCCGTGCAACACGATCGCCGCGTCATTTGCCGGAGGGCGGGTTGCGCGCATTTCGCAGCGGCTGCACCCCGGCTGGAGCCGCCTCTACGCCAGGGTGATTAGCGAAGGTGAGATTGCCACGGGCGATTTTGTGGAGCACCTGAGGTGAAAATAGCCCGCCCGCGGGAGGGTTTGGGAGGGCGCAGCCCTCCCAAGAATAATAATATTTTCATTCCGGCGTTGTGCGCCATGCGCATGACCGTCTGATGTGAAAATACGGGGAAACCGGGTTTCCCCACCTGCGGTGAGCCTGTCGAACCGCACCCCCGCCTGTGGGGGTGCTAGCCGCTTCCAACAGCGGTTGGGGTTTGGGGAAACCGGGCTTCCCCATGCCCCTGCCTGCGGGGAGGGTTTCGGCGTAGAGGCGCGGCGCCGCCGCGCCTCTACGCCCTCCCAGGAATACACCTGGTTTCATCTCGTCAGGGCGCGGCGCAGCCGCATAGGCGTCCGTGCTCTTCGATCTGCAATCTGCTTCAGGAAGGACGGCTATGGGCGCACTCCCCGAGATACAACTACACCTGCGTCCGGGTATCATCGAACTGGGTTGGGGCCATCTGGATCGCGACTGGCTGCCTGTGGACATCGTGGCGGCGGCGGCAGAGCAGGCGTTGAGGGACCACGGCGCGGAGGCGCTGGCCTACGGTGCGGAGCAGGGACCGGGGCGCCTGATCACTCAGCTCCAGGCGCGGCTGGAGCGCCTGGAAGGCGTCGCGCCACCCGCGGACCAGGTCATGATCACCGGCGGCGTTTCGCAGGCCCTGGCGCTGCTCTGCACCCTGCTGAGCCGCCCCGGCGATGTGGTGCTGGTGGAGGCGCCGACGTACCATCTGGCCCTGCGGATCTTCCACGACCATGGCCTGCGCCTGGTGGCTGTTCCAGGTGACGCCCGGGGTATACACGTGGAGACTGCCGGAGCGCTGGTGCAGATGCTGCGGGCCCACAACGAACGGGTGGCCTTTCTCTACCTGGTGCCCAATTTCAGCAACCCCACGGGGGGCACCCTGGCGCCCGAGCGCCGGCAGGCGCTGGCGGCGATGGCTGCGCGCGAGGGTTTGACAGTGATTGAAGACGACGCCTACGGTGAACTCTGGCACGAGACGCCGCCGCCCCCGTCGCTGTACCGCCTGGCGCATGGCGGCCCGATCATCCGCCTGGGCACGTTTTCCAAGCTCCTGGCCCCCGGCCTGCGTCTGGGGTGGATGCTGGCCGCCCCTGATCTGGTGCGGCGCTGCTGTGGCTCGGGAATGCTCGACAGCGGCGGCGGCGTGAACCACTTTACGGCCACCATTGTCGCCACCTTGCTGGAACAGGGGCGCCTGGAACCGCATGTAGCCCGGCTGCGCGAGGGGCTACGTGCGCGGCGCGACGCGCTGCTGGCGGCCCTGGCGCTCCACCTCCCCACCGGCTGCACCTGGAACCCCGTGCTTGGCGGCTACTTCGTCTGGGTGCGCCTGCCGCCCGGGCTGGACACGCTGGCGATGCTGCCCCTGGCCGAAACGGCGGGCGTGGCCTACGTGCCGGGCAGGCGCTTCTTTGCCGATAGCGGCGGGCAGAACTACCTGCGTCTGGCCTTCAGCCTGCTCGCGCCAGCGGAGCTTGAAGAGGGTGCGCGCCGCCTCGGCGCCGTGGTGCGCCGCGCCTTGAAGGGCGTGGTATAATCATTATGGCAGGCGCGTGACATGCCGCCGCTGGGGCGATCCCCCAGAGGAACTTCCCGACTCCTCGCCCACCATTGCGTGGAAAGCCGCCCCGCGAAACAGGAAGCGGGGGCACGCGCGGGGTGACCTGCGCGTGACGCAAGACGGCAACAGCAAGCATTCCCGCCGATGGCCCGTATGGGCTCAGGTAAGGGCTGAAACGGTTGGTGTAAGAGACCAACGGCGCCGACAGCGATGTCGGCGGCCAGGCGACTGCGCCGGCTGAGGGGGAGCAAGGTGCGTGGGGCGGGCTCATCGGTGGAAGTCGCAGCGCGACGCCTGGACCACCCCGCTCGCTCGCATCGCAGCCGCGCGGGCAACCCGGGTAACGCCCGGCGCGCTACAAGCGGCCTCCGCAGCGCGGAGAGAGAGATGGCGGCACGCGACAGAATCGGGGGTACCGTCACGCGCCCCGCACGCCAATTATCCCGCTACGACCCGTTCCTGTTCCGGCGGCGCTTCGGCGCCGCCAGTTTCGGTTAAGCCCTCGTGCAGATCTCGCCGCACCGCCCGCGTCACCGGCAGATCAACGGTAAAGGTTGACCCGGCGCCCGGCGCGCTCTCCACACTGATCGTCCCGCCCATCAACTCGATGAGCCGGCGGCTGATCGCCAGGCCCAGCCCGGCGCCGCTGGCCCGCCGGGCCGCAGTCTCGACCTGGCGAAACTCCTGGAAGATCACCTCGAGATGCTCGGGGGCGATGCCGATGCCCGTATCGGCGACGCTCAGGCGCACCCGGTCGTTGATCTGCCAGGCGCGCACGGTGATCTGCCCCTGTTCGGTAAACTTGATCGCGTTGCTGAGCAGATTCGTCACGATCTGCTCCAGACGCGCTTTGTTGCCCTGCGCCAGGGGTAGATCGGGCGCGATCTCCAGTTCAAGCGCCAGCCCGCGTTCGCGGATCTGGGGCTGGAGTTGCCCGATGACATTGGCAACGACATGACGCACGTTCACCGGTTGCACCTCGACGTGCAGATGGCCGGCCTCGGCGCGGGTGAAGTCGAGAATGTCGTTGATCATGCGCAGCAGGGTGGTGCTGCTCAAGTGCATATAGCGGAGTGGCTCCATCAAACGCTCGTCGAGAGGCCCGTAGGTTCCGCGCCGGAACAATTCGATGTACCCGATGATCGAGGTGAGCGGATTGCGAAGCTCGTGGCTGACGCTGGCGAGAAACGAGGTCTTCAGGCGGTCGGCCTGGCGTACTTCGTCGTAGAGCCGCGCCCGCACCACGGCGTCGGTGATCAACTCGCCAATCGTCTCGGCGACGCGGGGCAACACGGCGCTGCCCGGATGTGGCGCAATGGCGCCAAGGGCCAGCATGCCCAGGGGCGCTCCCTGGTGAAAGAGCGGCACCAGCACCATCCGCCCGATCCCTTCACCGGCAACGGCGCGACCCAGGGTGCTCGCAGCCGTCTCCGGATCGTTCAGGTCGAGGAGGTGGCTTTCGCCGGAGCGCAGCAGGGCGATCAGCGCCTCGCCCTCCGCGCCGTTGATCCGCTGGCCTTCGTAGCTCTGTCCCTTACCCTCGCTGAGAATGTCGGCCACCACATCGAGCCCCGTGCCATCGGGGGCAAGCAACCCGACCGTCACGCGCTCCCAGACACCGGCAGCCGCAATGGCCATGGCCGCGGCCCGCACCAGTCCTGCGGCGTCGGGCGCGGTATTGGTGACGCGGGCCACCCGGTTGATCAGACTCAACTCGGCCAGATGCCGCATACGGCTCTGCTCGGCCTGCACCCGTTCGCTCACGTCGCGCAACAGCAGCAGCGCCCCGGCCGCCGCGCCGTTGGCCGCTTTCAGCGGACGGATGCGGGCCTCGATGGTGTGTTTGTCCGTCTCGGTAGTATAGCTTGCCAGATGGGTGGAGGGATGGCTCAGATTGCCCAGAATGGGCCGTAAGGCTGTGCCGAGGGGCCTGCCATCGAGCAGGGCCGGCAACGGCCGTCCCAGAGCCGTCCGCGCTTCCGTGCCGAGCATGGCTGCCGCCGCGCTGTTGATCTCCGCCACGCGCTGTTCGTTGTCGAGGACGATGATCCCGTCGGGCAGCGCCGCCAGCGCCTCTCGCGCCACCAGGGGCTCGAGATCGACGACCCGCGAGCGCACGGTGGCGTAGAAGGCGATCAAGCCGCCGAAGAAGAGCAGGATCGGTGTGGGATCGTCGGGACCGATGAGGCGCGCTCCGGCCAGATAGGCCACGTTTCCCACTGTCGGGAGGAGCGAGGCGAGCAGCACAAGCCAGGCCAGGCGGCGCTCCTGCACCGGCCCTCGTATGGCCGCCTGCGCCAGGAACGCAAGGCTCGCCGCGAAGCAGCAGTAGGCGTAGACCGAGTGCGCCCAGAACACCGGCCCCCAGGTTGGCCGCAGCCACATAAAGCCGCGGCTCGTGTCCGGCGCAACGTCCATCCACCACAACCGGTGCAGACTGTTGCTCATTGCCAGGACAAAGAACACCGCGGCGGGCACGAAGATCGCCATAAGCACCGGCAAATGACGTCGCCAGTGCTGCCCGGTGTACGACAGGGCCAGCAGCAACCACGCCGGCATGATCAGCGCGATTCCGCCGACTTGCAGTAAGGCCCAGAACACCGTCCCCTCGAAACTGGGATCGGCGATTGCCAGCGTTCGCGCGCTACACCAGAATGCCAGCGCGCCCATCAGCAGCGTGAAGGGGCGACTGCTCCGGTAGTACCGCCGGCTCCAGGCATAGGCGGCGAGCAGGCTGGCAGCGATTGCCAGGACGAGGTAAAGCGTGACAAACGGTACTTCAGACATGGCGACGTACCTCTGGCGCTGCCCGCTCCTGGTCGGCGATGGGGGTCTGGAAGTGGTCGGGGCAAGGTCGGGTGATCTGACTATACCAACGTGGGCAAAGCCGGTTTTTCCTGATATGAACACGGGGAAACCGGGTTTCCCCTTACCCCTCGCCGGGGGAGGGGTTGGGAGGGCGTAGCCCTCCCAGGAGAGTCTCTTTGCATTATTGTAGCCGGTCGGCCCTCATTTTCGGTTTATAATTTGTTTATCATTGCTGTATCGGACGATCCGTTTCACCCGAGGGGCTGGTGTGAACAGGGAGGAAACCAGGTTTC
The DNA here is from genome assembly GCA_937120965.1 of uncultured Chloroflexota bacterium. Classification (GTDB taxonomy): domain Bacteria; phylum Chloroflexota; class Chloroflexia; order Chloroflexales; family Chloroflexaceae; genus JACAEO01. Next base: position 21,057 of record CAKZKA010000275.1, on the reverse strand, counting down.
CCCATCCCCCTGCTGGTGGGGGCGGCAAGCCCTGCTGAACGGGGGGGTTGGGGACCCAAAGGGTTTCACCTGCTCTGGGATGGGCTTCCTGAGCAATGGGGAAGCCGGTTCCCCGCGCCCATCGGGGCGCCAGGCGCCCCCAACGCGGTTGGGGTACGATGAAACCGGATTTCTCTGTCCCCCTGTGGGCAGGGGACGGGCCGCCCGGGAGCTGGGCGCGAAGGCGTAGAACAACGGAAGAACCAATGAGTCTGATCCTGGCTGCCCTGGCGGCAGCCGCGCTGCTGATCGCCGGCTACGCCCACGAGTGGGCGCGCCTGCGCGCCCGCCCCCGTCTCGTGCGGCCCGACCCGCCGCCCGCCGATGCGCCCCTGGTCTCGCTGCTGATCCCGGCGCGCAATGAGGAACGCAGCATCGCGCGCTGTGTCGCTGGCGCGCTCGCCCAGCGCTACCCTCGCTTCGAGGTGCTGGTGCTGGATGATGCTTCCACCGATGGGACGGCGGACGTGCTGGCGAGGTTTGCGGACGACCCGCGTCTGCGGGTGCTCCGTGGCCGGCCCCTGCCGCAGGGTTGGGTCGGCAAGAGCTTTGCCTGCCAGCAACTGGGTGCGCAGGCGCGGGGCGCGTGGCTGTTGTTTCTCGATGCCGATACCGAACCGCAGCCCGGGCTGGTCGCCGCGCTCCTGACGTGCGCGCGCCGTCGCCAGCTCGATCTGGTGACTGTCTTTCCCTTTCTCGAGCTGGGCACCTTCTGGGAGCGGGTCTTGCTTCCGCCGTTTCTGGCCTTCATTACCAGCATCTACCCGGTCGAGCGCTTCGAGCGTTCCGGCACCCGGTCTGATGAGGTGCTGGCGAATGGGCAGTGCATTTTTGTGCGCCGCTCGGCCTATGAGGCGATTGGCGGTCATAGTGCGGTGCGCAATGAGGTGCTGGAAGACGTCCATCTGGCTCAGGCCATTCACGCGGCAGGCTTTCGGGTGGGTGGCCTCGAAGGTCTGGAGTATCTCCGCGCCCGCATGTACCACAACGGGCCTGAAGTGGTCGAGGGCCTCGCCAAGCATGCTGCCGCCGGGGCGCGCAACAGCGGGTCGCGCTCGTGGCGGGCTGCCTCGTGGCACCTGGCTCTGGCCTGGGGGCCGCTCATACTCATCTGGGCTGGCGCGGCGCTGCTGGCGGGCGGGGCGGGCGCCGGGGCGGCGTGGGTTGCGCTTGCCGGGGTGCTGACCTGGACGGTAGGGTTATGGTTCTGGGGCACGATGTACCGGCGCCAGTATCGGCTCAGCCCGCTCTACGCGCTGGCCTGGCCTCCGGGGTTGCTGGTCTACCTGCTGATTGCGCTGCGCGGGATGTGGCACGTGCGCCGGGGGCGGGGTGTGAGTTGGAAGGGGCGCACCTACGCCGGGTGAGTGGCGCATACGGCGCGTTCGTCAGGAGTGGACGCATCCTTGCCGCAAACCCTCCCACCCCTGCTGAGGCTGCGCTGGCCCGGCGCAGACGCCTGGTTTAGGGGCGGACAGAACGTATGAGCGCCGACGGGCGGTATGGCGTTGGGATGCGCTGGTTGGCTCCCGCCTCCTCCCCCGCTCCAGCTTCGCTGGAGCGCCTGCGCTGAGCCTGTCGAAGCGGGGAGGCCAGAGCCGCGCGCGGGGGCGTTCCAATGCGGTACACGCCACGTTGGCTCGGATGTTCTGTCCGCCCTTAAAGGCGCCTGGAAGCGGTTGCCAATCCGGGTGTGGGGCGAGGGCCAGGTTTCCCCGCGCCCCTGCTGGAGGAACGGCGCCGGGAGGGGGTTGCCCTCCCGAAAGGTAGCTGCTCACAGCCGGGGTAATACCATTTTTGGTTTTAGATTTTGGATTGTGGATTGCCACACTGGGCAGCACAACGCCTAAAACCGCTTTAAGCAATGCGGCATCATCAACGGTAATTGGTATAAAGCGCCCCGGGAGCGCGGGCGTCCCCTCCCCGCAATGGCCTGGATGCGGGCAAGCTGCCTGCGCTCCCGGGAGAAGAGTGAACACGCACCCCGGAACATCATCGGATCACCAGCATATCCGGACAGGCGCTCAGGACTCTTCTTCCTCTTCCTTCGCGCGCTCGCGGCGGATCAACTCCGGTTCGACCGGCACTTCTTCAATCGGCCCCTCGGCCACGGCGGCTCGCACCGGCGTGAGCGAGATCAGCACCTCATCGCCACTGGTCAGGATCTTGTACGTCCGCGCAGGTGGGATGTCACGCACGTGGATGGTCTTGTCGAGTGTATCGAGGCCGCTAACGTCCACGTCAATATGCTGGGGCACGTCGGCGGGTAGGGCCTCCACCATCACCGTATTGAGCGCGTGGTTGATCAACGCATCGCCACGCGCCACCAGCGGCGACTCGCCGACAGTGAGCACCGGAACTTCTACGTGGATGGCCTTGCGCAGGTCCACCACTTTGAAATCAATGTGAATAATATCGCGTGTCAGGGGGTGTCGCTGCACCGCCTGCACAAAGGCGGCCTTCCTGGCCGCGCCGAGGTGCAGCTCGATCAGGCCGGTTTTGCCGGCCTTGCGGTACACTGCCATGAACGCCCGCCCGTTGACCTGCACCGACACAGGTTCCATACCCTTACCGTAGACCGTCGCCGGGATCAGCCCCTGGGTGCGCAGGTGCTTGACTTTCTTGCCCAGCACCTCACGGGGCTGGACATCGAGGGTGAACTGGGTAGCCATGCTGTTCCTCATCTCGTGGGGCCGCTCGGCCCGCACAATACTCCCACAGCGGTAGAGCCGGCACACGCCGGCCCGAAACGGCAGTGTAGCATAGAGATGGGTTCTTTTCAAGTTTGGAAACGCGCCGTACAGGGCGGTTGCGGCGTCGTCGGGGCTTGCCCCACACCCCACCGCCGGAGGCGGACGTCGCATTAGCTCTGACGCGCTGTACGATACTTGACACATCACCCCGGGAGTGGTATTGTAGCTCGCGACAAACAATCAATGCTGCTCCTCGTTAGGTGCGGATCACGTACGAATACAGGTCATTGCTCCGACCCGTCGAAAGACGCTAAGGGGTACACGGTGCGCCTCGGCTTAAGGGGTGTACTAAGATGACTGCGGCACGACCGCCACGTCGTATGTGATCTTAAGCTCAACCAGGGGGACACGCATGCAGCGCTGCTTGATCGTGCCCCTCTGGTGAAGGCCAGAGGGGCTTTTGAGTCGGGAGTTGTATGGACGACGCTTATCCAGGTCGGCGGCGCAGCGAAGCGCTGACAATCTGCGTCTTTGCCTGTCTCACCTGTGGCGCCTCTCCCGGTCGCTAGACCTGATTGACGCTGCCCTGCGCCCCGGTGAGCCTGGCTCACCGGGGGCTTTTTGTGCTCTCCGGCGCAGTTTGTCTTCCTCCTTCTTGCGCCGCTGTTCCTTCCCGGAAACCCGAACAACCTGTAACCGTTCCTGTCCGAGCCTGCCGGTATGGCCTCGATGGGGCATTGCTCTGCGATAGATGTCGCAGGGATGCTTCAGTGTGCGCCGACATGGTGAACGGTGGGGCACGCGCCTTCCTGACGGAGGTGCGCCAGCTTTGCTGTGCCCTTTAAACCCGAATCCCGAAAGGAGGAACCTCCGATGCTGATGCTGCGCTGGACCCTCGATGCCAATGGGCGCCTGACAGCCACCGTCGTGCGCGTGCCGGAAAAAACGCGACCACTGGCCCTGCTCAACACCGTTCCGCAGCGGTCCCCCTCCACCGTCCGCCCGGCGCAGATGGCGTCTCCACCCCGGATGCCGGTTTCTGCCCGGGATGATGACAGGCTAGACGTGAAAGACGGTCAATGCGCGCCGTCCTGGTAGGACCTTGCGATGATGCGCGGGCCGGCCCCGGATGAACGTCGTCTGCGCGCAGGGGGGTGGAGAGGGCGTAGCTCTCCCGGGAACACCTTGTACTCATGCCCGTGATGTGCGACGAAGCCGCAGAGACGGCCGGTATAAGGGAGAAAAGACCATGCTGACAACCCTGCACCTCTACCATCGGGCAACTGTTCATAAGATGCTGATCGAAGCCATTCAGCGCGCCTGGCGCCGCCACCAGGTGCTTGTGCCGCTTTACCGGCATCTGGCGGCCCGGGCGCCCGATGAGCGGCGTGAAAGCCTGCTGCTCCAGTTGGCTGAAAGGGAACGCCTCCACCAGCAGCGCTACGAGCGGATGCTGTCGCGACTGCGCGCGCCGCTGCCCGGGGGCGCCTGTCTGTTCGACCATATCTGGTTATGGCTGCTGCCCCACTGCGGGCCGGACCTGGCGATGCGTTGGGCCGCCTGGGTCGAGCGGCGCGATACCCGGGCGATCCTGGAAGCGATGCTGCTAGCGCGAAGCCTTATTCGCCGTCATTAGAACTGTACCCTGGCGATCCTCGAAGCAGCACCGCTGGTACGAAACCTTGTTCGCGACAATTGGACCGGCTGTGAAAAGCCTCTGGCAACGATGAGGTTGCCCTCAACCCGATGATACGGCTTGACTTACCGTCGCATAACCTTCGTATGTCAGGAGGCTGCCGATGCGAACGACCTTTCCCGATGCGGGTGTGCTGCGCCCGCGTTTCAAACTGACGCCCTGGGATTTCATCGTTATCCCCCTGGTGATCGTGGTTATTCTTCTGCTCACGATCGCCTTTCGAGGCGCGTCACAACCGTTCGACGCCGCTACCCCTGATCTGACCGTCAGCCTCGATCCGCTCAACCTGCCCTACTACGGGCTGCGAACGGTCTTCCGCATGTTCCTTGCCGTGCTGTTGAGCCTGCTCTTCACATTTACTGTTGCGACCCTTGCTGCCAGGTCGCGACGGGCCGAGGTGGTGATTATTCCACTGCTGGACTTCCTCCAGTCGTTGCCGATCCTGGGCTTTCTGACCGTGACCACAGCGATCTTCCTCGGCATGTTCCGTGGCAGTCTGCTCGGGCTTGAGGCCGCCAGCATTTTTGCCATCTTCACGTCGCAGGTCTGGAACATGGCCTTTAGCTTCTATCACTCGCTGATTACAACTCCCAGGGAGTTGCAGGAGGCCGCTGCAGTGCTGCGCCTCTCGCCGTGGAAGAAGTTCTGGAAGCTCGAAGTACCCTTCGCCATGCCCGGTCTGATCTGGAACACGATGATGTCGGTGTCAGGCGGCTGGTTCTTCGTTGTCGCCTCCGAGGTCATTTCGGTGGTCGGGCGCGACGAGGATCAGTTCCTACCGGGGGTTGGCGCGTATATTGCGATGGCGATCGCAGAGGCTAATGTTGTTGCCATGGCCTATGCTGGTCTGACGTTATTGATAATCATCCTCCTCTACGACCAGTTGATCTTTCGCCCGATTGTCGCCTGGGCCGAGAAGTTCAAGTTCGAGCAGTCGGAAGCGCAAGAAACAGCGCAATCGTGGATGCTGCGCCTGTGGCAGCGGTCGGGGTTTGCTGGCAGCTTGAGCGCGATCGGGGCCACCATTCAACGCGCTGTGCCAGCGCTCCCATCCGGGGCGCACGCCGGCCCACGGGTTGAGACGCAACGCGAGCCGCGCGCGCTTGATCGCGTGATTGACCGGGTCTGGTACGGGTTCGTTATCGCCGTGACGCTGTGGGCGGTCTGGTTTCTGGCGAGTTATTTGTTCGGGCCAGGGTTGGGGTTCGACAAAGGGCATGTGCTCGCCTCCAATCCGAATGTGAATGTTGATCTCAGCCCGGCGATTGCGCGTCAGTTTGCCGCCGCTGGAGTGACGGTCAACCCCGATCAAACGGTCTGGTTATCCGATGTCTGCGCGGCAACGGCGGGAGGAACGCGGATCGACGCCGCGCTGGCAACGTTGTTGCGCGATACGCGGGTGAGCGTGCCGGATGATCTTGCCGTGGCCTGTGCAACGCCCATGGTTCCGGCGGGCAAAGTGGCCTGGTCGGACGTATGGGAATGCTTCTGGCTTGGATTGCTCACCACGATGCGCGTAGTGATCTGGATCGGCATCTCCACCCTGGTGTGGACGCCTATCGGCGTCTGGATCGGCTTGCGCCCGCGGGTGGCACAGTTCGTGCAGCCGCTGGCGCAGTTTGCAGCGGCCTTTCCGGCTAACCTGCTCTTTCCGATTGCCGTGGTGCTCATCACGACGTATGCCTTGCCGCAGAACGTGTTTCAGGCGCCGCTCATAATCCTCGGGGCGCAGTGGTACATTCTGTTCAATGTGATCGCCGGCACGGTTGGCATTCCCAACGATCTGAAAGAGGCGGCCCGGGTTCTGGATCTGCGGGGTTGGGCCTGGTGGCGCAAGCTCATCATCCCGGCGATCTTCCCTGCATTCGTGACCGGCGGCATTACCGCTTCGGGAGGTTCGTGGAACGCATCAATTGTCTCTGAGGTGGTGTTGTGGGGCGCGACGACCCTCACGCTGACTGGTCTGGGCGCTTATATTGCCTACTGGAGCACCGGCGAGTTCAACCCCCACGTCGGGTTGGGCATGCTGGTGATGGGCCTGCTCGTTCTAGCCTTTAACCGCCTGTTCTGGCGACAGCTCTACATCCTGGCTGAGACGCGCTTCCGCCTGGATTAGTCGAAAGGAGTACCTCCCATGGCAACCTCCGCGATGCCGAAGACGACGGCGCCCGGTGTGGGCAAGGTCATTCTGAGCGCCCGCAATCTGCATAAAGTCTTCAAGACGCCGGAAGGCAACGATCTGCTGGTACTCGACAACATCGATCTGGATCTGGCGGAGGGCGAGATTGTCGCCCTGCTGGGTCGCTCCGGCTCCGGTAAGTCAACGTTGCTGCGTTGCCTGATCGGGCTGATCTCTCCGTCGAGCGGCGAGGTGCGCTACCGTAATCGCCTGGTGACCGGACCGATGCCGGGGATGGCGATGGTGTTCCAATCCTTCGCGCTCTTCCCCTGGCTGACGGTGCAGGAGAACGTCGAGCTTGGACTGGAGACGCAGGGCGTTCTCCCGGTCGAGCGCCGTCGCCGGGCGCTGGCGGCGATTGACCTGATCGGTCTCGACGGGTTCGAGAGCGCCTATCCGAAGGAACTCTCGGGAGGTATGCGCCAGCGGGTTGGCTTTGCCCGCGCCCTGGTGACCAACCCCGACATTCTGCTCATGGACGAGCCGTTCTCGGCGCTTGATGTGTTGACCGCCGAGAACCTGCGCGCGGAACTGCTCGATCTATGGGAGGCCCGGCGCATTCCCACCAGGGCGATCCTGATGGTGACGCACAACATCGAAGAGGCGATCCTGATGGCCGATCGGGTGCTCATTCTCAGCTCCAACCCTGGCCGGATCATCAGCGCGGAGTCGATCGACCTGCCGCGCCCACGCGATCGCAACGCCCCGGCTTTTGTCGCCAGGGTTGAGGCGATCTACCGGGCAATGACGACCCCCGAGGCGGCGTTTGTTGGCACTGCGGCGGCTGGTGTCGATCACTCTGGCCTGGGGATGCGACTGCCCGAGGCGGAGGTGGCGCAGATCATCGGGCTGATTGAACGGGTAGCCGCGGGCCCGGATCGTGGGCGCGATGATCTGCCGGCGCTGGCTGCGGATATGCAACTTGATGCGGATGATCTGTTTCCGCTGACCGATGCGGCTGAGCTGCTGGGCTTCGCCCAGGCCCGCGAAGGCGACATCACCCTGCTGCCGGAGGGCGTGAAACTGGCGCGGAGCGACATCCAGGAACGCAAGGTGATTTTTGCCGAGCATCTGATGAACCGGGTACCGCTGGTGGCGCACATCCGACGGGTGCTCGCTACCCGCCCCGATCATCGCGCGCCCCGTGAGCGCTTTCTCGGCGAGCTGGAGGACTTCATGGGCGCTGACGAGGCTGCCCATACTCTCGATACCGCCATTGACTGGGGGCGCTATGCTGAACTTTTCGAGTACGATGCGCGTGAGGGGCGGCTCCGTCTACCGGAAAATGGAGGATAATGGGCGCTGTTAAGGCTGCTGTGGTGCGCGCGGGGTGAGGAGACGCGGAGGCGCGAGGCCCCTCCGTCACTCTCCTCGGCATCCACGCAGCTCAACCGCGCACCACCCACCACAGGCGCGCACAAGGTTTGTTCCTGGGAGGGCGCAGCCCTCCCAAACCGCCCCTCGGGCAGGGTCAGGGGAAACCCGCTTTCCCCTGGAGGGAACTGTTCCAGGGTCCCCAGCCGCGGCAATCCTGGCCGACCAGTCTTATGGTCGTATTCAAAAGCGTGCACACTCGGAAGGGGAGAAGGTAGTCCTATGACCCAGATGTTTGAGCTGGAGATCATGCGACTGGTCGGTCCGGTCGATCTGGTAACGCTGGGACGGTTAGTGCTGACTATGGTGCTCTGCGGTCTGATCGGCCTCGAGCGCTCCGGGCATGAGCGCGCGAGTGGTTTTCGCCCGCACATCCTGGTCGGGTTAGGCGCCTGTCTGGTGACGATGGCCGGGGCGTATGGGTTCCCTGAGCTGACCGGTGAGCGCGATGCCCTGCGAGTCGCCAGTTACGTGGTTTCGGGGATCGGGTTCATGGGCGCTGGCGCTATCCTGCGCCATGGCACAACAGTGCGCGGGTTGACCACAGCGGCCACCCTGTGGGGCTGCGCGGGCATAGGGGTTACCGTAGCTACCGGACTGGGATGGCTGGCGATTTTCGGCACCGTGCTGTTCTTGATCACGCTGACGGTTCTGGAGTGGCTCGAAGCGCGGCTCAACTTCGGCGCGCCGGTGAGCCGCTTGCGCATTCATCTCCACGATGATAACCGGGCCGTTGGAAAGGCGCTCGATGCGCTTGCCCGCCTGGGCGCGCCGGTCAAACGCGCTACCGTGCTGCCCGCTGCTGGAACGTCGGCGCTGCTCGATGTGGAACTCACCCGGGCGCTCACCGCCGATCAGGCGCCATTGCTGGCCAGGCAGTTGTTGACGCTCAAGAAGTATGTCGCGCAGGTTGACACGGCCATTGCGCCCCTGGACGAGCCGGCGGATGCCGATGAACCCGAGGAGGCCCAGGGCGCAGAGGAAGTGGTGCCGCTTAATCTGAGTGATGAGGACCTGCTCAAGGATCTGAACGATCAGGAGAATCAACAGCCGACGAGTCGCTCGTGACCGCCAGGTCGGCCAGCACGCGCCCTGCCGCGCGCAGGTCGGTGAGCAGCGCGCTGCCCAGGGCCACGGTGGTGGCGCCGGCCTCAAAGAGGGCGTGAGCGTCGGCGGCGCGCATCACGCCCCCGCCGCCGATCAGTGGCAGGTTCACCTTTGTGGCCAGATGCGCCACGGCCCGCAACCCCAGGGGGCGCAGCGCCGGTCCGCAGAGGAGGCCATCGCTGCGCTGCCCTGCCACCACCGCGGTGGCAGGCAACCCATCGCTGAGGCTGAGCGCATCGGCCCCGGAAGCGGCGGCGCTTGCGCCCAGTTCCGCCAGGTGCTCGGCATAGACGGGCAACTTCACGATCAGCGGCAGCGGCGTGGCTGCGCGGGCCGCCGCAACCAGGCGCGCTGCCGCGGCAGGCGCGCTCACCCCGAACATCGCCAGCGGCAGCTCGACGCCCCGCACCCCGTCGAGCGATTCCAGCTCGGCCAGCAACGCGCCGAGTTCGTTCTCATCAGCGGCAGCGACGCTCAAGATCACCGGCGTCTCCCAGGTGGCCCAGATAGGCGCGAAGCGCTGGCGCACCGCGCGCAGACCGGGGTTCTGCGCGCTGCCGGTGTAGAGCAGCCCTGCCGGGGTTTCGATCAGCGCGGGCGGAGGATGGGCGCGCCGGGGGCGGAGGGTGGTGCTGCGGGTAATCAGGGCGCCCAGGCCGTGCCCGCCGTCGCGTTGCCCGAGGCGGAGTTGCCGGGCCACCTCGATACCGTAGCCCAGGCTCCCCGCCGCAGCGATCAGCGGCGACGCCAGTTCGAGCGTGTAGGGGTTGTGCGGAGCCAGGTCAATCATACCAATTACCGTTGATGATGCCGCATTGCCTGAAGCGATTTCAGGCGTTGTGCTGCCCAGCGTGGCAATCCACAATCCAAAATCTAAAATCCAAAATGGTATCATACCTCAATCTTCTGCCACTTCCCGGAGTTGAACCGCCACAGGACCAGGATCGCCTGCAGGGTGAAGTCGGTACACATCGCCAGCCAGACACCGGGCAAACCGCCCCCGAGCCATCCCACCACCACAAAGGTGAGGGGCAGGCGCACGACCCACGTGGTGAGCAGGCGACTGTAGAGGGGCCAGCGGGTATCGCCCGCCCCCCGCAGGGCGCCGAGCAGAATGAAGCTCACGGCCAGCGCCGGCTGCACCAACCCGGCGGCGCGCAGCGGGGGTGTGGCCGCGGCGATGACCATGGGGTCGCCGGTGAACAAGGATACCAGATGCTCGGGGAACAGGACCATGAACCCGCCCAGGATGCTCATCATCAGCCCGCCCTGAAACAGGCCCTCGTAGGCGCTGCGCTCGGCCTCGGCGGGCCGACGCGCGCCCAGGGCCTGCCCCACCAGCGCCCCTGTCGCAGCAGCGTAGCCCATCCCCGGCAGAAACGACACCGACTCGATGGTAATCGTGATATTGTGCGCGGCGTAGGCCGTGGTGCCGAGATTCGTCACAAAGCGCACGAAGATCAGCAGCGCCGCCTGGAATACGAACTGCTCGCCCGCCGTGGGCAACCCGATCCGCACCAGGCGGCGCAGCATGTCTGGATCGGGACGCCAGTCGAGGATCAACCGCAGGCCAGCGTGGCCCCGGAGCATCAAGCCCATTGCGGCAATGCCCCCCAGGCCGCGGGCCAGGGCAGTGCCGATCGCCGCGCCGGTGACGCCCAGCGCGGGCAGGCCCAGTTGCCCGTTCACCAGCGACCAGGTGATCGCGATGTTCACCGCATTCACCACCAGCATCAGCAGCAGGGGCGTGCGGGTATCGCCCGCGCCGCGCAGGGAGGCTGTGATGGCCAGGAGCAACGCCGTGGGGAGGAAGGTCGCCGCGGTGATCCGGATGTACGTGGCACTGATCGCGCGGGTCTCCAGGGGAGCGTTGAGCACGGCCAGGAACGGCTCGGCTGCCAGCCAGCCCAGGGCCGTGGCCAGCGCGCCGACCAGCGCGCCGGTCAGCACCGTCTGGCGCACGATGCGCGCCAGGCTCGCCTGGTCGCGGGCGCCCACAGCGCGGGCCACCAGGGCCGTGGCGCCAATGCCGACGGCCATGAACAACACCATCACAAGCCAGGTAAACTGATTGCCCAGCCCTGCCGCTGTCAGCGCGGCGGCGCTATCATAGCCAAGCGCCTCTGAGGTTGCCGGGGCCAGATTGCCCACCAGAAACACGTCGGCCAGGCCGACCAGGGTATTGAGCAGTTGTTCGCCAACGGCGGGAAGGGCCAGAGTGAACATGCGCCGGCGGACGGAGCCGCGCCGCTGGCTGTGGGCGCTCTGCGGGGCGCTGACTGCGCGCATTTCGTTCTCTTCTGACAGGGAGACGAGGAAGTACCCCCTATGTGAACAGGTGCAGCGTGGGAAACCGGGCATGCGGCTCATTCAAAGCCGCTTCGGATCACGCAGTACCGCTCTCGGGGGGCGTGGCGTAGCCCAGGTCACGCAGGGCGCGTCGGGCCTCGGCCGCTTCGTCCCAGGGGCGGCTATGATCGGCGTAAATGATACTGCCCTCGTGGCCCTTGCCGAGCAACAGCACGAGATCGCCGGGCCGGGCGGCTGCCAGCGCGGCCCTGACGGCCTCGCTCCGGTCGGGGATGACGTGGTAATCCTCGCCGGCGCGTCGGCCAGCTTGTTCGGCGCCGGCGGCGATCTGGGCGATGATCGCCAGGGGGTCTTCGCCCCGCGGATCCTCATCGGTAAGTACCAGCAGATCGCAGTAGCGTCCGGCGATTTCGCCCTGAATAGCCCGCTTGGCTACATCGCGTTCCCCGGCGCTCCCGAAGACCGCGATGATGCGCCCGCGGGCCAGGGGCCGCAGCATACCCAACACCTGCTCAAACGACTCGGGGTTGTGGGCGTAGTCAACAATCACGTCAAACGGCTGCCCCATCAACACCGGTTCCATCCGGCCGCGTGGCCCGCGGGCCGCGCCGAGGGCGGTGCTGGCTTGTTCGAGGGGCACGCCCTGGCTCAGAGCCACGCTGAGCGCTGCCAGCGCGTTGGAGACGTTGAAAGCGCCGGGCAGGCCCAGGCGCAGGCGCGCGCTGCCCCAGGGCGTATCAACCGTCAGCTCCGAGCCGATGGCGGCGGCCTGCACCTCGCGAGCGCGCACATCGGCGTTCGGGCTCGTGCCGAAGCGCAACTGGCGCGCCGCAGCGGGCGCCGCCCGGAGAAACACCTGGTGGTGCGGGTCGTCGGCGTTGACGATGGCCCAGGCTTCGCTCTTGCGCCGTCCGGAGGGCGTGCGTTCACCCAGCAGCTCAAACAGTCGCGCCTTGTCGGCCCGGTACTGCTCCAGCGTGCCGTGGTAATCGAGATGCTCATGACCCAGGTTGAGGAACACCGCCACATCGAAGAGACAGCCGCCGAGCCGGTTCCAGCGTGCCGAGAGGGCGTGCGAGGTGGCCTCGATCACCGCCGTATCGCAGCCATCGGCGACCATCTCTGCCAGCAACGCCTGCACCTCGGGCGCCTCGGGGGTGCTTTGCCGTGTATCGTTGGCCCAGCGCCGCGGGCCCACCTTGAAATCCACGGTGCTGATCAACCCCGTGCGATGGCCGCAGCTATCGAGCACCTGGCTGATCAGGTCGGTTGTGGTGCTCTTGCCCTTCGTGCCGGTAACGCCGATGGTGCGCAGGCCCAGCGCCGGGTAGTCGTAAAAGGCCGCGGCGAGGGGCGCCAGCGAGACCCGGCTATCTATAGCCACCACCAGGGTCGCCTCCTCCGGCGCGGGGGCGTGGCCCCACTGCCGCGCATCAACCAGCACTGCGCGAGCGCCCCGCGCAACGGCTTGCTCCACGTAGGCGTGCCCATCGGTATGCTGGCCTTTGATCGCCACGAACAGCGCGCCGGGTGCGACCTTGCGCGAGTCGTAGATCACCCCCGTGATCGGGATGTCGAGGGGTCCATCGGCGCGCAGCACGGCCACACCGGCCAGCAGCTTGCGGAGTGTTGGCATAGGTTTGTCCATCAGCTTGCTATGCAGCCTCGCTGCCCAACACTGAGGTGAATATCGGGGAAACCGGGTTTCCCCGTGCCCCTGCCTGTGGGGGCGCCAGCCGCTCCCAACAGCGGTTGGGAAATGGGGAAACCGGGTTTCCCCGTGCCCCTCCCTGAGGGGAGGGTGTGGGCGGGCGCGGCCCGCCCAGAGATGCGATGACTATCCCCCCATTCGCCTGAGCGTGAGGCGGTAGAGCGGCGCGATGAGCACCCGGTCATACGCCGGCAGGTAGCGCACAATCTGACCGCCAAACCCTTTTTTGAAGCGGTAGACCCCGATCAGCGGGTCATGTCGGGCGGCGTGTTCCAGCGCCGCGCGGGCCTCCGCGTCGGGGGCGGCTGCTGCGCGGCCCAGCGCATCGGGGATGCCCCACAGGTCGTAGTATGTGCAGCCTTGCGCCTGGGCCCAGCCCAGGGCGTGCCACATCAGGGCGTGGTTTGCGCCCGAGCGCAGGCCTGCCTCATCGGCGCCGCTGTAGAGGTACAGGCCCGCCCGGGCATCGGCAAAGATGAGCTGCGCCGCCGCCGGGCGCCCTTCCACGTCGGCGAGCAACAGGCAACTGCGCGGCTGAAAGAGGCGCCAGGCCGCCCGATAGTACGCCTCACTGTGAACCCCGAAGTGCGCCCGTTTACCGGTTCCTTGCATCAAGACGAAAAACGCGGGCAGATCGGTCACATCCCCCTGGCGCACAACCACGCCGCTGCGCTCGGCGCGCCTGATGTCGGCGCGGTGACCCTTGGAACAGGCCGCGAGCAGGCGCTCCTCGGGCTGCCGCAGGTCAATATGGATCGAACTGCGAGGCTGAATAGTCTGGACGGGGCGCAGTCTCTGTAGCAGCAGCCAGGTGTGCAGAGTATCGGCGGCGGGCGCAGCTTCAAGCAGATTCGGTTCCAGGCGCAACAGCACGGCGCGGGCGCGACGGGCCACTCGTTCCAGGCCCGCCAGCAACAGCCGGTCAACAACCGGGTCGCCCGAAAAGAGCGGACCGCGTGGGGTGTAGGCCACGCTCACGCCATAGCGCGGGCGGATCAACAGCAGCGCCCCGGCTACAGGCGCCCCATCGGCGCCGAGGACAGCGATCCGTTGCGCACGCCATCCAGAGCCTGCTTTCAGCTCGCCCCAGGCGCTGAGCTGCAACAGGCTCCCCTGCGGATGGGCGTCAACAAAGGCGTCCCACGTGCGGGCATCAGGCTCGCCGATCGCCAGGGCCCTGCTCCGATCGCCACGGGCCGGAATACTGACCGTCATGAGTAATCTGAGGTGAAAATACGGGGAAACCGGGTTTCCCCATCCCCCTGCCTGTGGGGGCGACAAGCCCTCCCCACCGGGAGGGTTTGGGAGGGCGCAGCCCTCCCAGGAAACAACCCGCCAGCGGGGAAGGTTTGGGAGGGCGAAGCCCTCCCAAGAACAATAATATTTTCATTCTAGCTTTGTGCGGCGCAGCCGCATGGATGCCTGATGTGAAAATACGGGGAAACCGGGTTTCCCCACCTGCGGTGAGCTTGTCGAACCGCACCCCTGCCTGTGGGGCGCCAGCCGCTCCCAGGTTGGGACATGGGGAAACCGGGTTTCCCCAACCCCCTCCCTGCGGGGAGGGTTTGGGAGGGCGCTGCCCTCCCAGAAATAAACCTATTCTCCCCTTGTCATTTTGCAGCGCATATGCATAAGTTGATAGGCTCAACTTCACCTGAGCATCCAGATACGCTCGCCATAGGCGCCGGCATCCGGCAACACCTGCGCCGCATAGTCGCGCACGGCCTGAGCCATCGCGGCGGGGCCGCCGAAGAGCACGTCGAGCTGACTGGCATAAGCCTCAATCGCCCCGATCTTGCGCGTGAGCGTGCTATCAATGCTGGTCACGAGGGGCAGGAAGCGTTCAGCGCCTCCCAGTTCATCCAGGCGCCGGATAAGCGCGTTCTCACTGCGCACGTAGGGAAAATCCTCATAGAAGGCCACGCTGGCGCCGCGGGAGCTGAGGGTCCGGGCGGCCATAAAGGTTGCCAGGTGGTCAACGTGGTGGCCTACCCCCAGCGGAGCGTAAATCACCGCCTCGGGGAAGTGCCTGATCAGGGCCTCGAGATGCGCCAGCACATCAGCGGCGAGCTGATCGCCCTCTGCCACCGGGCCGAACAGGGCGGCATCGTCGGTGTACGCCTCCGGCATGCGATAGATCGCGTCGAGCAGGTCGAGTTGCAGACTATCGGCGCGCAGGATCTCCAGGGCCTCGGCATCTTCGCGCAGGCGGCGAGCTACAGGCTCATCGGCGGACAGGTTCCAGCGGGTGTGCATCAAGCTGGCGAAACGGCTGAGAGGCGCGCCGAGGGGCGGGGCGGCGGTGCAGACATTGACGACCAGTACGGGTGTGCCTGCGCTGGTGTGCTGGGCGATCGTACCGCCGCACGAGAGCGCGGCGTCGTCCAGGTGTGGGGAGAGGTAGATGTAGCGGTACGGAGCGCTCAGTTGATCCAGCCGGGTGTAATGAAAAGGCATAGACGCTTCCGTAGGAACGCCGGTGCGCCGAAATACAGGCGTGGCTCAGAATTCGTCGAGGGAGAGTTCGGCAAGGGCCTCGTCGGCAGCCTGGCGCCGGGCCAGGTCCTTCGAGCGTGCCAGACGTTCGAGCACTCGCCGGGCGCTGGCCCCGCCCACCTGTCCGAGGGCCCAGATCGCCGCCAGGGAGATCTCGGTATCCTCATCGTCCACCAGCGGCAGCAGGGCGGGCAGGAGCGGACGCCCCTCTTCGGCGAGTTCGCCGACGGCACGGGCGGCTTCGTAGCGCAGGGCTGGCGATGGGCTCTTCAGTTCGCGTTCGATGTAGGGAAACCAGGTAGGGCGCATCGAGCGCCCCATGGCCAGCAGGGCGCTCTCGCGCATAGCCAGGTCGCTGTGGGCATAGGCGCGACCAATCTCCATCTGGGCCTCTTTCGAAGAGGCGAAGTAGCCCAGGGCCTCCACGGCGCGTCGGCGCACCTCAAGCGGCTGTTCGGGGTCGGTGGCGGTACGAAGCAGCACCGCCAGCAAGCGCGTGCCCTCAGCCGCCGACAGGTCGCCGATCTGGCACCGATAGGCGAAGCGCGCGAGGGCAATGGTAGCCGCCGCGCGCGCCACGCCGGCTTCATCGTCGAGCATAGCAATGAAGCGGTTCATCGTCGCCAGGCTCTCGTCCTCCCACAATCCATTGACGGCCGCCGCCCGCACCTCGCCGTCGGGATCGCTCAGACAGGCTCGAAAGACCGCGCGGAAATCCAGATCAACATTATCCTCCGCCAGTTCATCAAGCTCACGGACAATTGCCAGGCGGCGTTCGGCAGGAAAGTGGCGCCATACCGTCCAGAACGCCTTGAGCATTTCGGGGCCGAGGTCCGAGAGCGCCTTGAGTTCGGCGTGGGCAATCGGGCGCTCCAGGTCGCCAAGCCGCGCCAGATGCTCCTCAAAGTTCATACCGGACCTCACTCGTCCTCATCGTAACGACTGCTGTAGCGCTGGCGAAGCGGAGGGCGTTCCTCCGGCAGTTCGTCTGCTTCCTCCTCGACCTCTTCGGCGCTGGCGCGGGGGGCAGGCGTGTAGTAGTAGAGACCGGGGGTCGACTCATCGGCGCTAAAGTCTTCTCCGCGTTCCAGCAGCGCCTTCAGATACGCCCGCGACCCGGGTCGCAGCACGTTGAAGGCAACATAGAGATCGTCGAGCGTCACGGCGTAGCGCGGCGCTGCCGGGCTGCCCACCTGTTCGCCAATCGTCTCGCTCACGTGTTCGAGCATCAGCTCGGCCTTACGGCGCTCGCCCATCGGGAAGGCTTTCAGGCGGTTCAGCCGCCCGTAGCGACTCTGGGTGGGCAATTGATCTTCATCCACCACGCAGTAGAACGACACATTGGCGAAGGCCAGCCGGTTCTTCTTCTCATCGAAGGTGAGCAGGCGTTCACTCTGCTCGGGGCCTTCCTCGTAGGTGATGTGGAAGAGGTTGGGTTCCCCGGTGCGGCTGATGGTGATCAGGCCACCGGGCACCAGATGCTCGTGGAAGAACTCTTCCAACCCCTGGAGCCAGCCGCCGCGATTGCCAGCGGGGAAGCGCACCTCTACCAGGTACGTGGTGTAGTGCTGCGGCGACTCGAAGCGCAGGACTGCGCTGCGCTGCTCGGGCAGCAGCGGCGGCGGCAGCAGCGCCGCCAGGCCCGCGTCGAGCGGTAGCACCCCGTACTCCCACTCGAAGAAGGTCAGCAGGCGGGTGACGCTGCCACTCTGCTTGATGGCCTCGATGCTCTGGAGTTCCGGGCTATCGTCGTAGCCCTCGACCAGGTAGGACGTGATCTGCCCCATCTCGGCAGCCTTGACGCGCTTGCCGCCGGTAATCGGCAGGCCCCTGGTGGCCCACAGGTAGGCCCCTTCCACGCCGACAAACTCAAAGTCCTTCTCGCGGTGCAGCCGGTAGTTGAGCGAGAAGCGGAAACCCTCGTAGTCGGCCTGCCGCGGGTTATGGTAGTAGAGATCGGCGATAATCTCAGTATCCAGCAGCGGCTCGTTGCGCTCCAGAATATAATCGCGGATCTTCCGCAAGTCGTTCTTGCCGAAGCTCGCCAGGTTAGCCTCGGGGTAGTACTTACGCCCAAAGCTGACGATCCGCTGCAGCGGGTCGTGCTCAAGGCGCTCTGCCAGGACCCGGGCGAGCACATCGCCGTACTCGGCCATAATCTCGTCCACCGGTCGGCGCAGATCGATCGCTGTCCCATCGCTGAGGGTGAACACGGTGCTGCGCGGCGGCTGCGCCGGTCGGGGAGCAGGCGCCACAGGGGGCGCGGGTTGCTCGACGACGGGGACAGGGGCCGGCGCCTCGATGGCCATGGGAGCAGGTTCGGGGGCCACTTCCTCGACGGGAGCGGGGATCTCGAGCACTGCGGGGGCAGGCTCGGGGGCCACTTCCACAACAGGGACAGGGGCCGGCGCCTCGATGGCCATGGGAGCAGGCTCGGGGGCCGCTTCCTCGACAAGCGCCGGGGCCACTTCGGGCGCCGGAGGCGCTTCCTCGAGGACCGGTTGTTCGGCAACCGGCGCTTCAGCGGCTGCGACCTTCTCAGCCTCAGCTTCTGCGGGGGGTGCTGACAGTTGCATCTGCCAGTAATCCGAAATGTACACTGGCTCGACCGTGGTGATCGCCGGGCGCGAGGTGGAAACCACCACACTGATATCGTCAATGGGCAGCGGATTCTCTGGATCGTGCAGTCGCTGCTTGAAGCTGTGGGTATCGGTGTCGTCGCGTGGCACGTAGGCGCCCTGCCGGGTAGTTACGAAGCGCACCTCGCCGTTCACCTCTTCGCGGGTGAAGCGACTGTCTGCGCTCAGGGCCGCGTCAATTGCCGCCGCCAGTTCCGCCCGATCACGCCCCTCGCGCCGCGCCAGAAACGCAGCCAGATTGGCAAGCGTCTGCCGAATAGGCGTGTCGATGGCGAACATGGCGCCCTGCGCGACCATCAACCGGTAGATTTCCTCGGCCAGAGCGTGCTGGTCGGTAGGCAACGTGGGCGCAGCGGTCATTCGTTCTCCTCCCTCACCGCCTTGCTCAAGATCTCCAGATATTGTCTGACCAGGTCCATAATGTCCTGGGGTTGGCCGGTGGAACGCAGCCATTGTAACAGTCGGTCAATGGCGGTCTCGCCAAAGACGATCACTTTTGCATCCATGGCTTCCTGCAACACGCAACAACGAGCAGAGAGGTCTTCCCTCCCTGCTCAATCTTCCAGGAGAAAACTCATATCATTATAGCATTGCGTTGCCGGGGGCGCAAACTACCTGATGATGGTACGTGTTCACACTTCTCCTGGGTGCGCGGGCATCTTGCCCGCATCCAGGCCATTGCGGGCGGGACGCTCGCGCACCCGGGGTGACGCCTTACCCCACATGTGAACACGTACTGATGCTGGTTGTTGCTTTCGGCAGGGCCGATGTGAACATATGGGGAAGCCGGGTTTCCCCACGCCCCTCCCTGAGGGGAGGGTTTGGGGCGTTCCCCCTTCCCGGCCTCAATCGGACAGGCTATCGAGCGCCAGGGCCACCGCACCGACGGTCACGCTCTCAGGCCCGAGCATCGAGGCCACCACCGGCAGGGGGCGGGCGAACTGGGGGGCGATAAAATCGTTGAGTCGCGATCCGATCGCCTGCACAAAGGAGTCGCCGCCGATGCGCACCACGATGCCGCCCAGAACGATCATCTCCGGGTCGATCAGGGCGACGATCTGCGCGCAGCGAACGGCCAGCAAGTCAACCGTTTCGCGCACTACCCGCTGCGCGGCGGGATGGGGGCCGAAGATCTCCTCCAGGTCGTTGGTCTCCAGGCCGTAGCGACTGGCGCAGCGCAGCAATCCCACAATTGAGACCCGCTCTTCGAGCGTTTCGGGGCGCCCGGTGCCGTCCCAGCCCTGGCCCACCACGGCATGGCCGATCTCGCCCGCAGTGGACGTGGCGCCGTGATAGAGGCGCCCGTTCAGCACCAGGCCGCCGCCAACTCCGCTGCTCAGGTGCATGTAAAAGATGTGCTGGTGGCCCCTGGCGACGCCGAACGTTGCCTCGCCCAGGGCGATGAGGTTGGCGTCGTTGTCGATCAGCGTCACCGTGTCGAAGGCCTGCTCGAACCGCTCCTGGAGCGGATAGTTCTCCCAGCCTGGCATACGCGGCGACAGGCGCACCGTGCCGTAGCGCATATCCACGGGGCCGCAGAACCCCACCCCGACGCGCACGAGCCGCTCCGGCGTTACGTCACTCTGCTGGAGCAGCTTCCGGCCCAGGCCAATCGCGTGCTCAACCACCTGGTCAGGCGGTTCGTTCGGCAGATCGGTGTGCACGGAGGCGAAGGTCCGATGCTGGAGATCGACCAGCGCGGCGCGCAGGCCGTAACTGCCCAGATCAAAGCCCAGCACGTAGCCCTGATTGGTGAGCATTCCCCAGCGGTTCTGTTCCAGGCGTTCCCGGATCAGGCTGTGCAGATCAGCCATCGTTGAACTCCTTTCCTGCTCACCGGGCAATGCGGCCGCATCGGTGCGGCCCGGCTGCGCACACGGGCACCTTATCACGGAATTATAACACACCGTTTTTGTCGGTCTGTCCTTGCGATGGTTTACGTTCGGCAACGAGAAGCGCACAGGCAACAATAATCAGCGTCAGGCCGCCAATGGCAAGGCCGATCTGAACCCGCGGCGGCGCGGGCGCCGCTTCGGCTGGCGGCGCCTCGGGCGGTATCCCGGCGGGCGTGGCTCGGGTGGGCGTCGCTGGAGCCGTCGGCAGGCGATAGCGTGTGCCCGCCACGCCCTCGTAGGTCGGCGCCGCGCGGGGTCCCGGGGCGCCTGCTGCGCCCGGCGCGGGGGCCGCCTCGGGCGAGGCGCTGCCGCGCTGCGTCGCTCCGGCTGTCGGCGCGGGCCGCGTGGGGTTGGTCAGGCCCGATGCCGTGGAGGAGGGGTCGGTTCGGGGCGCGGTGATCGGCTCACCGGCTGTCGGATCGCTTCCCGCCGGAGGGTTGGCGGCGCCAGGCGAAGGGTGCGGCTCCAGACGCCACGCGCCGGTGAGAGGGTCGCGCCCGTGGCTGCGGTCTGTCGGTGTGGCGCCGAAGCGAACGCTGTCGATGACCTCGCCCGTGGGTCCAAGCAGGCGCACCGTGTCGCCGCTGTTGTTAAGGATGGCCCGTTCAAGCTCCACCAGCAGGTACGCTCCGGGCGCGACCCGGTGCGCGCCCAGGGTCTGCGCCCCACCATCGTTCGCGTCGTCCAGGCTCCAGCCGGTGGTGTCCACGCTTTCCTGGCCGGGGTTGAACAGTTCAACCCACTCGCGGGTAAAGGTCACCCTGGGTGCAGGTAGTACCTCGGTGATCAGCAGCGCACCGGGGCGTGCCGGGCCGGTGCTCGCGCCGGTCACGGTCGGCGCGCGGGTGGGCGAGGGCGTGCGGGTGGGCGAGGGCGTGCGGGTGGGCGAGGGCGTGCGGGTGGGCGAGGGCGTGCGGG
>CAKZKA010000274.1 GCA_937120965.1 uncultured Chloroflexota bacterium | reverse complement strand
TTGGGAGCGGCTGGCGCCCCCACAGGCAGGGGTGCGGTTCGACAGGCTCACCGCAGGTGGGGAAACCCGGTTTCCCCTCTGTTCACATCAGGCCCCATGCGCGGGGCGCACAACGCCGCGATGAACATGGGGCGTCTTTGGGAGGGCCGCCCTCTCCCCGGCCCTCCCCCGCTGGGGGAGGGAACCGGGCGCCTCCCCACAGGTAGGGGTTGGGGAAACCCGGTTTCCCCATGTCCCAACCGCTGTTGGGCGCGGCTGGCGCCCCACAGGCAGGGGTATGGGGAAACCCGGTTTCCCCGTATTTTCACCTCAGGAGAAGGAGAGCAACGAACCATGTCAAACGAATCTACCAACCCGGCCGCGGTGCTGGGCGATAACGCGTTCGACGGCTACAAGCTGCTGATGGATGCGGCCAAACAGTGCGAGCCTATCATCGTGGCCGTGGCCCATCCCTGCGACGATGCTTCACTCACCGCCGCGGTAGACGCCGCCCGGGAGGGGTTGATCAGGCCCGTCCTGGTCGGTCCGCAGGCGAAGATCCGCGCCGTGGCCGAGCGTGAAGGGCTGGATCTGACGCCCTTTCCGATTGTGGATGCCGCCCACAGCCACGAGGCGGCGGCCAAAGCCGTGGCGCTGGTGCGGGCCGGTGAGGCCGAGGCGCTGATGAAGGGCAGTCTCCATACCGATGAACTGCTGGCCGAGGTAGTGAACAGCACCACCGGGCTGCGAACCGGGCGGCGCATCAGCCACTGCTTCGTGATGGACGTGCCTACCTACCCCAAGCCGCTGATCGTCACCGATGGGGCGGTGAACGTGGCTCCCGATCTGATGGCCAAGCGCGACATTGTGCAGAACGCCATTGATCTGGCGCTGGCCCTCAATATCCCCGAGCCGAAGGTCGCCATTCTGGCCGCGGTCGAAACCGTAAACCCGGCTATGCAGTCAACGATTGACGCCGCGGCGCTCTGCAAGATGGCTGACCGCGGGCAGATCACCGGCGGCATTCTCGATGGCCCCCTGGCCTTTGATAACGCGATCAGCGTCGAAGCCGCCCAGACTAAGGGCATCCGCTCGCCGGTGGCCGGGCAGGCCGACATTCTGGTGGTGCCGGATCTGGAAGCGGGCAATATTCTGGCCAAGCAACTGACGTTTCTTGCCCGGGCCGAGGCCGCGGGCATCGTCCTGGGCGCGCGCGTGCCGATCATCCTCACCAGCCGCGCCGATAGCGTCCGCGCCCGCCTGGCCTCGTGCGCCCTCGCCGTGCTGCTGGTCCACGCTCGCAAGAGCGCCCAGGCTGCCGCGGCAGCGTAAGGCATGGTTCAAACCAGCCTGACCATTGGCGGTGATCGGAATGCCGGCTGATGGTCGTTGAGCAATCCATCCGCGCTCGCCCGCAATGATGGACGTTACGCATGTACTCTGCTCTGGTGGCTCGTCAACCTGGTTGTGATGGATAGTGTCCTGGGGGGGAGGGCCTCGCTCTCCCCCGCCTCTCCCGCCACGTTCATCACAATTATCGTAGTGGAGCAACTGGCAAGCAGGAACGCCTGGTTCTGACCCATGCCGTACTTCCGAGAGGAGGCTCCAGGTGACCAAAGCAATCCTCGTGCTGAATGCCGGGTCATCAAGTATCAAGTTCACAGTGTACGATTGCGACACCGACACCGCCCACGTCACGGTTCGCTTCAAGGGCCAGATCGAAGGGATCGGCACCCAGCCGCGCTTTACAGTTGAGGATCGGACCGGCGCGACCATACACGAAGACACCTGGGCCGTGCGCCCCGCCGGGCGCGGCCACGCCTACGCCCTGGAACGCCTGGCGGCGTATCTTGACCCCCAGTTGCCCGAGGATGGCCTGCTGGGGATCGGGCACCGCGTCGTCCACGGCGGCCCGCTCTTCAGCGCCCCCGTTGTGGTTGACGAGACGATACTGGAAACCCTCAAAACCTTCGTGCCCCTGGCGCCGCTGCACCAACCCGCCAATCTGGCGGGCATCAGCGCGACGATGGAGTTTCTCCCCGGTGTGCCCAACGTGGCCTGCTTCGATACCGCCTTCCATCGCACCCACAGCGAGGTAGTGGAGCGCTTCGCCCTGCCCGAGGAGTTCTACATCGAGGGCGTGCGGCGCTACGGTTTCCACGGCCTCTCCTACGAGTATATCGCCCGGGCGCTGCGCAGCATCGCCCCGGAGATCGCCGACGGTCGCGTGGTGGTGGCCCACCTGGGCAACGGCGCCAGTATGTGCGCCATCCACCAGGGACGCAGCATCGAGAGTACCATGGGCTTCACGGCGCTCGATGGGCTGCCCATGGGCACCCGCTGCGGGCAGATTGACCCGGGGGTTTTGCTCTACCTGATGCAGGAAAAGGGCATGGACGCCCGGCAGATCGAGGATCTGCTCTACAAGCGCTCCGGCCTCCTCGGTCTCTCGGGGATCAGCAATGACATGCGCGCCCTCATGGCCAGCAGCGACCCGCGCGCCGCGCTGGCGATCGAGTATTTCGTCTACCGCATAATCCGCGAAACAGGCGCCCTGGCCTCGGCCCTGGGCGGCCTCGACGGCCTGGTCTTCACCGCCGGCATCGGCGAAAACAGCGCGCCGATCCGCGAGCGGGTCTGCCGCGGCCTGGCCTGGCTGGGGGTGCATCTCGATCCCGTGGCCAACGAGGGCCACGGGCCGCGCATTACCACCTCTGACAGCCGCGTATCAGCCTGGGTCATCCCCACCGACGAGGAGCAGATGATCGCCCGCCACACCTTCACCGCGCTTCACGGGCGCTGAGGGGCTGCGCGCCCGCCCGCCGTGGCGTGGGAGAAGCCAGGTTCTCCCACCTACCCCCCGCTCGGCCCTACCCGCACCGCGGCGCAGTGCATATGCCCCTCCTCCACCACCAGAGCCAGCGCGCCGCTCGTCAGCGGGGCGCTGGCATCGCGCAGCTCGAAGACGGGCGCATCGTCCACGAAGGCCCGCAGCCACCGGCCCTCGACCACCAGGCGCAGGGCGTAGCTCTGGTAGTGGCGCCAGGAGAATGGCGCCTCAGCGAGCAGCGTGTCGGCGTCGAGCGCGCGCAGCAGAGCGATGCTGCCCCCTGCGCGCAGCAGCAGGGCATAAAAGCGCCGCAAGCCGCGCACCCGCGCGGCTATGCCTGCCGCCGCGCAGAGCGACGGCGTGATGACCGCCTGCACCTCGTAATCTTGCCACTCATCGGCGCCCTGGATAAGCAGGCCGCGCCCGTTGTTCTGCGTGAGCCAGAACGCCTCGGGGCGCCCGTCGTCCCACTGATCCACCGCGTTGACCCAGGCACGCCGCCAGGCGCTGCCCGCGAAGGGCGGTCGCGTGAAGGTCAACGTCGGCGCCCCCGTCCATCCAAGCCGGTCGAGGAGCAGGCTGGCCGGACCCGCAACCTTCACCTCCACCCCGATGTCGGCCAGCGGCGCGCCGGCGGTGTCGGGCACACGCCAGCGCAATTCGGCCTCGGCGCCGGGGGCCAGCGTATGGGCCGGGCCGCTCAGGACTTCCAGGGCATCGTGCGGGCTGTAGACGCGGGCGCTCAGGCGCGCAGTGATCGGCCCGGCGTTCGTCGCCGCGGCGCTGACGCGGGCGAACACCTCTTGCCCGGCGTAGAGACGGGGCGAGGCAACCAGCGGATAGCCGGGCATCGACAGTTCTTCGGGCTGAATGAACACCGGCGTCGCAGCGCGGGCTGTCCCTCCCGCGGGAAGCGTGGCGGTGATAGCGAGCCAGCGCGCGCCGTCAGGGCCGATCAGGTTGCTCAGGCTGGCCCCCTCGCCACGAAAGCCCTGCACCGAACCCGGCAGCGAAAAGTGGAACTGCGCGCCACCTTTCGGCGCCAGCGGCGGCAGACCGTGGAGGGCGCGGCCGATGTTGGCGACCCGCAGGGCCTCGGTCACGGCGTCGGTAATTGCCCGCCCACCGTCGGCGCCGGGGAGGAAGAGCCGATCGGCAACCGGGCCGCGCCAGTCGTAGGGGTCGGCGTCGAGGGCGGCCAGCCCGCCGCGGATCCCCAGCAGGCAGCCCAGGTTGCCGGCGTTGCAATCGGTATCGAGACCGGCGCTGACCACCATCCGCAGGGAGCGCCCGAAGTCGCCGTCGCCCCACAGGAGGCCCAGGAGCAGGATGGCCTGGTTGGGAACCACGTGGCAGCCGCCGCGGTAGCGTTCGTAGCTGTAGCGTTCGGCGATGAAACGACGCGCCACATGCCAGTCAGACTCACGGGCGCGCAGGGCGCGCAACTCGATGATCAGCCTCGCGGTCGCACAGTCGGCAGGGATGCGGGCGATTGCCGCATCGAGCAACTGTGGAATGCTCTGCTCGACAAAGGCCATGGCCTCCATCGCGGCCAGCGCCTGCGCCGCATAGACCGCCTCGCCATCGTGGCTCACCGAGGCGGCGCGGCGGGCCAGATCGGCGGCCATGTCGGGATCGCCCGGCGCGACCATCGCCCAGCCATCCACGAAGATCCGCCCGCCAATCTGTTCGGCAACGATCGGCCCGTTGAGCGCAGCGGAGCCGCTGGCGGGCGCGGGAATCCCTCCCTTGAGGCGCAGATAGGCCGTATGTTCGGTGGAAACGCCAAAACCGCCCCACCAGATGCCCGTCTGGCCCTCGACCAGGTAGTTCAGCCAGGTCGCGCCGATCTGCGCCGGAGAAAGGGCCGGGTTATGGTCGTGGTCGGGCAAGGCCCGCAAAAAGGTAAAGGTCCCCGTAATATCGTCATCGGTCACGACCAGGGGCAGGCCGAAGCGCGCGTGCGCATAGCCCTCGATCAGGCCCGGTTCGGCGCTGATGCGCTCGTGGCTCCACTGCTCCACCGGTCGCCCCAGGTAGACGCCGATGAGCTTGCCGAGGACGCCAGCATAGACCCGCTCCAGGTAGTCATGCGCGAGAGCCATATCCCTGCTCCTTCAGCATTGCCAGCACCTCGTCGCGCGAGGGCATAGCCGGTTGCGCGCCGGCCCGGGTCACGGCCAGGGCCCCCGCAGCAACGGCCCACCGCAGCGCCGCCGGAAGGGACTGTCCTTCAACCAGGGCCACGGCCAGCCCGGCGTTGAAGGCATCGCCGGCAGCGACGCTATCAACGGCGCGCACGGGCAGGGCCGGCAGGTGGAGGGCCTGCTCATCGGCGAAGAGCAGCGCGCCATGCTCGCCCAATTTCAAGACCACGGCGCCGCCGGTGCGGGCGTGCAGCGCACGCGCTGCGGCGATCCGCGCTGCTTCGTCGTCGGGAGCGAAGCCTACCAGGGTGGCCGCCTCGCTCTCATTCGGGGTGATAATGTCAACAAGCTGGTACAACTCGGCGGGGAGCTGGCACGCCGGAGCCGGATCGAGGATCACCCGCACCCCGGCGCGGCGCGCCGCCCTCGCCGCGGCGATGACGGCTTCCAGAGGGATCTCGAGTTGCAACAGCAACACCTGCGCGCCGCGCAGCGCCACCTCCAGCCGCGCCACGTCGGAGGAACCAATCGCCCCATTGGCGCCGGGCACCACGATGATCGTGTTGCGCGCCCCATCGTCCACGGCAATCAGCGCCACCCCCGAAGGGCCGGCCGTAGAGACCACCTCGCGCTCATCAACCCCGGCGGCGCGGAGGGCCGCCCGCAGCTCCACGCCGAGCGCATCGTCACCCACCCGGCCCACCATGCGCGTCGGCGCGCCCAGGCGGGCGCAGGCCACCGCCTGGTTGGCGCCCTTGCCCCCCGGCGCGGTAAAAAACGTATGGCCCGGCACCGTCTCGCCAGGGGCAGGCAGCCGCGGCGCGCGGGCAACCAGATCCATGTTGATGCTGCCGAAGACTACGACGGTCATTGCCCCCCTCCTGATCGCGGCGCTAACACCTCCCTCGGGGGAGGGTGTGGGAGGGCTGCGCCCTCCCAAGAAAAAAACCTGTCTTCATTGTCTCAGAGGATGGGGAAACCGGGTTTCCCCACCTGTGGTGAGCTTGCCGAACCACGCCCCTCCCTGCGGAGAGGGTTTGGGAAGGCGAAAGAACATCCGAGCCAGCGTGGCTCGTACCGCATTGGAACGCCCCCGCGCGGCTCTGGTCTCCCCGCTTCGACAGGCTCAGCGCAGGCTCTCCAGCGAAGCTGGAGCGGCCCGCCCCTTCGGGCTGAGCCTCAGGGCGAAGCCTGAGCCTGTCGAAGGGGGCCGGGAGTGAGGACCAACCAGCGCATCCCGTTGATGATGCCGCATTGCTTGAAGCGGTTTTAGGGGTTGTGCTGCCCAGCGTGACAATCCAAAATCTAAAATCCAAAATCTAAAATCTAAAATGGTATAACACCCGTCGGCGCCCATACGTTCTGTCCGCCCTGAACCCAACGAGGGGACGGAACGCCGTGAACGGTGAGCCACCTGCAAACCCTGCTTGAGGTACAATAGTATACATTAACCCCATCCCCGCCACCACGGGCGGCGTTCAAGGAACAGCTATGCCAACCATCGCCGTTTTTCACGTGTCTGCCGGTATCGGGCACACCAGCGCCGCCCAGGCTATCGGCGCCGCGCTGCGCCTCCACCCCGGCGTCACCGTCGTGGTCGAGGATGTCTTCGACCACGTCAACGACATGGCGCGCAAGGTCATTACCTCGGCCTACAACGAACTGTCCACCCGCCTCCAGCCGCTGTACACGATGGTCCACTCACGGCTGCACTTCGACGACACTGAGGACGCCCTGCGGGCAAATACAGTGCTCAAGACCATGGGCCAGCCCTTTCTCAAACGCTTCGAGCGGCGCGTCGAGGAGCTGCGGCCCGATGCCATCATCTGCACTATGCAGTGGCCTCTGCACGTACTGCAAGACTACGGCGAGCGCGCTGGCGTCCCTGAATACGCCGTCATTACTGACTTCTCGGTCCAGAGTAGCTGGCTGCGTGAGGGCGTGGCAGCCTATTTTGTGGCGAGCGAGCTGACGCGCGACGTCCTGCTGGCCCGGGGGATCGATCCGGCGCGGGTCGTTGTCACCGGCATCCCGGTGCGGCTGGAACTGGCAGAGCCGAAGGACCGCGCGGCGTTGCGCCAGCGCTACGACCTGCCCCTGGAGCCGCCGCTGATCACCGTCATCGGCAGTGGCGTCGCGCCGGAACGGGTGCGGCACATGGTCGCCCAACTGCTGAAAGGCGACCGCCCGGCCACCGTGGTCACCGTGGCCGGACGCAACCAGTACCTCAACCAGGCGCTCAGCGACCTGGAGCGGGGCCCGCTGGTGGAGCTGCGCAAGCTTGAGTTCATTGACTACATGGACGATCTCGTTGCCGCCAGCGACCTGGTGATCTCCAAGCCGGGGGGCCTGATCACCAGTGAAGTGCTGGCGCGAGGCACGCCGATGATCGTCATTGATCCCATTCCCGGCCAGGAGGAGTGGAACGCCGATGTGGTCTCCGGCTCGGGGGCCGGCATCCAGATCCGGGTGCCGGAACTGGTGCCGCGGGCAGTACGGGCGGTGCTGGCCCGACCCGCCTGGCTCGAACTCATGCGCGCTCAGGCCCGCGAGATCGGGCGCCCCCGCGCCGCCTACGACATCGCCGCGCGCGTGCTGGCCGACCTGGAACACCGGGCTACATTTCCGCCACCGGGCGCCGACGGGCAAAGTTGAGGGTGCGACGCGGGGCAATCGAAGTGCCCAGCACCGTCGCCACCTTGTGGCCGAACACCGCGTAGAACGACGAGATGCGCAGACAGGCCAGATGCGCCGCCGTCACCGACAGGCCACTGTCGAAGAACTCGTCGTCCACACCATCAATCACCCCCCGCACACTGAAGCTCAAAAAGTCGTGCGGGTCCCACACGTTCCACCAGTAGCCAAGAAAGCGCCGGTCGGGGAAGGGGGCGGCCTTGCCTTTGCCGTAGATCGGATCGCTGGCCAGAAATAGCTTCATCTCCTCGAACATCCCGATCTGCGACGAGAGCGAGGCCCAGAAGTCCACACGGATGTCTTCGCACCCCGGTGTGGCGGGAAGAAAGTGCGTCACCACATCGTAGAAGATCGTGCCCCCCAGGCTGTGGGTAAAAGCGACAAGCGGCTCGCCGCCACGGGCCACTTGCTCGGCGCGCGCCCGGCGCAGCGCCTCCAGCACCCGCGCCGGAATAACGCCGGGGTTGGGCGCCCGGCCACGGTGGGCGAAGTAGTACAGCGCATCGCCCATAAACATCGCGCTCAGGCGGGCCTGGGGTCGGCCCAGCATGGCTAAAACGCGCCCCATGTAGTAGCCGAAGGTAGCCGAGAAGCGTAGCCCCAGTTCCCGGGCAATGTGGCGCTTGCGCCCGACAACCAGCAACTTCTGCAACGGGTGATCGCGCCAGAACAACGGCGGGGGCGTTGGTGGCATACTCTCGCCCTCCCAGCGCAACTCGGCGCCAATGTCGCCCCAGTACGCGGTGATGATCGCCACCCGCTCCGGATCAGGCGCAATTGCCGGCGCAACGTAATGCCGCAGATGCGAGCGCACGTGTTCGTGGTCAACGTGGTACTTCTGGTAGTACTCGCGGGTTCCCGCTCCGTGCACGAAAACGATCGGCATAGCTCGCTCACTCCATCGGCACGCCGTGCTGCGCAATCACCCCGGCGTACCAGTGCGCCGAGGCCCTGGGTTGGCGCGCCTGGGTCGCGTAATCAACGTGTATCAAACCGAAACGCGGGCCGTAGCCATCCTCCCACTCGAAATTGTCGAGCAGCGACCAGACGAAGTAGCCCCGCAGGTCGATCCCGGCCGCGATTGCCCGGTGCGCCTCGGCCAGGTGCGCCCGCAGGTAGGCAATCCGCTCCTGGTCATCAATGGTTCCACCCGGACCAGGACGGTCGGTGAAGGCAGCGCCGTTCTCGGTCAGGTAGAGTGGCAACGAAGTGTACTCGCGGGCCAGGGCCAGCGCCTCGCCAATGCACGGCGGGTAGATCTCCCAACCCATAGCCGTCTTTGGCCCCGGACCCGGCACTTGCTTCGCGCCCATAATCAGATCGCTCTTCGCAAGCACACGCACATACACATTGATCCCCAGAAAGTCCGTCGGTTCGGCGATGATCGCCATGTCGCCAGGCGCGGCGGGGAGTGACACACAGCGCCGGCGGAAGAAGCGCAGCGCGGCTTCGGGGTACTGCCCACGAAACAGGGGCTCCAGAAACAGCCGATGGGTGAGGGTATCGAGGAGCCGCGCAGCGCGCGCGTCGCGTGGGTGGGGCGAGGCCGGGTGACAGGGACGCAGGTTGAGCACGATGCCGATACCCGGCGCGAGCCGATCATCCGCCCTCTGGCTGACAATCTGCCGAAAGGCCCGCACCGCCAGCCCGTGGGCCAGGAGCAGGTGGTGGGCCACGGCAAGGGTCTGCCAGGGCCGCCCGACACCGGGCGCCTTGGTGCGCCCGGCATAGCCGGCGTAGGTGATCAACATCGGCTCATTGATCGTCGCCCAGAGGGGCACCTCGTTGCCGAGCCGGTCGAAGAGCAGCGCCGCGTACTCGGCGAAGCGCAGCGCCGTATCGCGCGCGGCCCATCCGCCCCGCTCCTGCAGGGCCTGCGGCAGATCCCAGTGGTAAAGGGTGATCATGGGCACAATCCCGTGCTCACGCAGGGCTGCCACCAGGCGTCGGTAGAAGTCGAGCCCCTTCTGGTTGAGCGGGGCGCCCCCGTTGGGGAAGATGCGCGGCCAGGCCACGCTGAAGCGGTAGGCCCCCAACCCCAGGCGCGCCATCAGCGCCACGTCTTCGCGCCAGCGACGGTAATGGTCGCAGGCAGGCTCCCCCGTGCCGCCGCCTGCCACGCGCCCCGGCAATCGGCAGAAGCGATCCCAGATGCTCTCGCCGCGCCCGTCGGCGTGGGTATTGCCCTCGATCTGAAAGGCCGAGGTTGCCGCGCCCCACAGAAAGCCCGACGGAAAGCGAAGCACAGTGGCCGGCGCGGGCGCGCCGCCCGGCGTGGATGGGGAACCTGATGATTGGAGCGCCATACTCGTATTGTAGCACCACCACCTTGTCGTGTGAGGGCTACGCCCTCCCAGAAACAACCCGCCAGCGGGGAGCGTTTGGGAGGGCTTCGCCCTCCCAGGAGAATCTCTGAGGTGAAAATAGCCCGCCCGCGGGAGGGTTTGGGCGTAGAGGCGCGGCGGCGCCGCGCCTCTACGCCCTCCCAAGAACACATATTTTCATTCTGGCGTTGTGCGGCGCAGTCGCATGGACGGCTGCTATGAACATCGGGGAAACCGGGTTCCAAAGAATATCACAAGACCATCGCGTTCACGGCATGCCGGATCATGGCGCCCGTGCTCGCGCGGCCGATGGCCTGGCGCGCCTCCCTGGAAAAGTCAGGCGCGCCGCTCGCATTCGCTTATTCGTTTATTCGTTTCCCATTCGTTGGCCCATTTCCCCCCCGCGCCTCAAGAAGCCCATCCCAGAGCAGTGCAACTCTTTGAAGGAAACCGGGTTTCCCCACCCCTTTTTTTCTCGGTCCAAATACTGATAGACGCTCTTCTGTCTGGTACCTATACTCTCATCGAGGCAGCGATGAGGCGCCCTTGCCCTCCTGAAACTTCCTCTCTCACAGGCATTCAGAGGCGGACAGAACGTGAGCGTTTGCGAGAGATAGGGCTTGGGGACGCTCTGGAGGCCCTCACCCCCGGCCCCTGACGTCGGTGGGCATGTTCGGAACGGGCGGCGGCTGGGGCATTCCCGTTTCCAATCACACGCTCCAGATCACGCTTGGCGGCATCGCCACACGGTCCGCTCTGATAAACGGGCAACTGGAAAACCGGCAGATGCTGTGTGTAACCATCAGTTTTGACCACGACATTGTGGATGGCGCTCCCGCCGCGCGCTTCATCCCAAGGAACTTGTCGAAGGATGTTATGGCGCTAAGGAGCAAAAGGAATGAACAATCCTGATCCTCAATATTCAAACCCTCGGCGTAAGCAAATTGCCGCCAGCATGGGGCTCGGCATAGCGCTGGGCGCCGCGCTGGGCGCCGCGCTCGGCAACATCGCGCTGGGCATCGCTCTTGGCATCCTCGTCGGCGGCGCGGGGGCAGCCTGGCAAGCGAGGAGACCTTGATGAAACACTTGCGCCGGTCTGGATTGGCCCTGCTGGTGACCCTGGTCGTTCTCGCGCCTGCCCTGCTGTTTCGGCCTCACGCGAGGCTCGTCTCCCCCCCCGCTCGCTACCGTTTAAGGGCGGACAGAACATCCGAGCCAACGTGGCTTATACCGCATTGGAACGCCCCCGCGCGCGGCTCTAGTCTCCCCTCTCCAGCCAAGCTGGAGAGGGGGGAGGGGGTGAGGACCAACCAGCGCATCCCAGTGCCATAACGCTCGTCGGCGCTCATACGTTCTGTCCGCCCCTGAACTCGCTACCGGGAGAAACGTGGGGCAACGGGGTTGCCATGCGCTCCAACCGATGTCCTGGTCGTGTAACAGACAACGTAGAGGTTATCCACAACAAGGAGAAAGCGTAATGGCTGGTCCACTGGCTACGAATATCAAGTTTACCGCGGCAAACAATGCCGACGGGCGGCTCGAGGTCTTCGCTCGCGGCAGTGATAATGCGCTCTACCATATCTGGCAGACCAGCCCCGGCGGGGCCTGGGGAACCTGGTCACGCCTGGGCGGGGTGCTCACCAGCAACCCCTCGGCGGTGCGCAATGCCGATGGGCGGTTGATGGTCTTCGCCCGGGGTACTGACAATGCCCTGTATATGATCGCCCAGAGGGCGCCCAACAGCGGATGGCACGACTGGGTGCGGATCGGCGGCGAGATCTTCGACGAGCCTGTGGCTCGCGCCGTGCGCGATGGCCGGGTTGCCGTTTTTGTCCGAGGCGCCCAGAACCGACTGTTCTACATCGTTCAGGATAAGGCAGCCGGAACGTTCGGCAACTGGATCAATCTAGGAGGCTACATTACCAGCGCCCCGGTGATCGGCCTGCATCACGATAATCGCATGGAGATTATGGAGGCAACCTGGCATTCTGACGTTCCTGTCAGAATTGCAGTCTGAAGCCGCTACGCGTTCATCGTCCGTTCATTATTACTCCAATGTGCCTTCTGCCTCCGGGGAAGCTCTACAAGCCGGTTGTGTGCAGGTGTAGCGCTGTGGAGCAACCGTAACGTTGCAATGCCCGCGGCGCCTCTTGCCTCAGCGTACTATGCGCCACGAGGGCGCGAAGATCGCGAAGATGGGGGGAGCCTGGAAGAACGAAACCCTTCCCGCAACAGCGCAGAGTTTACGATCTTGTAAACTTTTCGCAGAAGTATTCAGATCTACGCTTCCTTTTGCTACAATTCGTGCGATCGTCGAAAAGCTCCGATTGGTATTGAAACACGGTGAAGGAGCACACGCAATGCGCCGGGCTGTCGCCATTGTGATCCTCATGGTGGTCCTGGGTGGGCTGAGCGCCTGTACTGTGAGGAACGAGCCCCGGGCCGCAGAGTCGGCCCAGCCGGTCCCCACCACCCTTCCTGCTCTGAGCAACGGGTTCGGGGTTCTGGCAGAAGGAAGGGTCGTGCCGGCGACCACGGTCAATTTGCTGTTTGAAACCGGGGGTACAGTTGCTGAGGTGCTGGTCAGGGAAGGTGACCGGGTCGTTGCCGGGCAGCCGCTGGCGCGCCTGGATACCCGCGACCTGGCCTTGCGGGTGGAGCAGGCCCAGGCGACGCTCGAACAGATCCAGGCTGAATACGAGCGCCTGCTCGAGGGCGCCACGCCTGAACAGGTTGCCGCCGCCCGTGCCGAACTCGCCCGCGCCCAGGGACAGTTGCGCGCAGTTCAGTCCACGGTGAGCGAAGCTGATATCGCTGCTGCCCGTGCCGATCTTGAAAGCGCCCGGGCGCGTCTCAGTCAACTCGAAGCCGGCCCCAGGTCTACCGAAGTGCGCTCGGCGCAGGCCGCCGTTGATGAGGCCCGCGCCAATTTGCAGGCCCAGCGCGACCGGCTCTCGCAGGCCAAGACTGACGCCGAGCTGCGCGTCGAAATCGCAGCAAACGCCCTGCGTAACGCTCAGGACACCTACAGCCGCCTCTACTGGCGCAACCGTCAATTGGAAGAGAATCTGGCCAATGATCTGGCTGCGGGCTTCCGTGAGGAGGAGGCCGCCGCTGCCCGCGCCGTGGCCGATGCTGAAACGGCTCTCGAGCAGGCCCGCCTGGCCTACGAACAGGCGAAGCTCGCCGAGCAGAGCGGCATTGCGATTGCCGAGGCGCAGCTCCGCGATGCCGAGGCGCGCTATGACCGGCTGCTCAGCCCCGCCGAGGCCGATGCGATTGCCGCCGCCCGCGCAGCAGTGGCCGGCGCCCAGGCGCGCCTCGACAGCCTCACCGGCAATCGCCGCGCTGGCGATATCGAAGCCGCCCAGGCCGCCGTTGATAGCGCTCAGGCGCGCCTGGCTGAACTCCAGGCCACACCTACCGATGCGACCTTGAGCACCTTCGCCGCCCGGATCCGCAGCGCCGAAGTTGGTCTGAAGCAGGCGCGACTCGCGTTCGAGCGCGCCACCCTCACTGCGCCAATCAACGGTGTGGTCGCCGAATTGAACCTCAAGGTCGGCGAGGTCCCCTCGCCAACTCTCCCGGCCATCGTGGTGGCCGATATGAGCAACTGGAAGATTGAAACCGAGGACCTGACCGAGCTGAGCATTGTCCGCATCCGCGAGGGTGATCCGGTTACTATTACCTTCGACGCCCTCCCTGGCTTTGAACTCCCCGGTAAGGTCGCCCGCATCAAGCCGATGGGCCAGAATCGCCAGGGTGATGTCGTGTACACCGTCGTGGTTACCCCCGATCGGTGGGACGAGCGCCTGCGCTGGAATATGACCGCCACTGTGCGTATTGCCGGTGACTGAAAGCACGGGAGCCCGCGGTTCGCCTCACCGCGCATGGTCTGGGAGGGCTTCGCCCTCCCAGACCGTTATGGCATTGCACCCCAGCGCACCAGCCGTTCGCGTCCCAGCAATCCGAACTGGATCTCGGCAGGCGTTCCCGCCTGCGCTGGATGGTGCTCGATCCGCGCCCGTTCGAAGTACTGCACGGTGTACCTGACTCCTGACTCCGCTACCTCGAACGGCTCACTCAACGGCAAACCAACCAGGTCCAGCCCGCCGGCCCGTTCCCACGCCTCCAGGAATGGCGGGCAGAGGCTGCGTCCGGTCTCTGCGAAGAGCCGGCACTCCGGCGGGGCCTCGCTCTGGAAAGGCAAGGCCCGCCAGTCAATGCCCGTCTGCTGCAGCGCTGTCTCGCCCAGGCGAGATAACTGGACCTCGTAGGGCGTGCCGCTGAGTTCGGGATAGTGCTCGAAGCGGGCGCGCTCGAAGTACTGTACGGTGCGCGGTCGCCCGCTGCCCACTTCGGGTTCGCGCACTTCCTCGGTCAGGGGGTAGCCGAAGCGTGCCAGGCCGCCCCGCGTTTCCCAGAATCTGCGAAACACGCCGTCGAGACTGCGGCCCGTGGCCGCGAATACCTGGCCGTTCCGCGCCGGGGGGTCGTACTCGATGTACAGCGGCGCGCCCATTGCAACCGGCCGCAGCAACAGACGTCCACCCTCACTGACGAGCACATGTTGCACCTCACCGTTCCAGGCGCGCACCAGCGCCTCACGGCACCCGCAGACCACCTCGATCGCCGGCGTCGCTGCCCCGGTACGCCAGAGCACGTCCACGCGCCGGCCCAGGCCCTCGAACCGGTACCAGTACACCCCATCGGCGCCGTTGCGCTCCACGCTCCGCAGGGTCAACCCGCCGAGCATCTCGGTCATGGTTCGATAGGCCAGGAACGCCGGCTTCCGCAGATCGCCGCGCCCCGGATCGAGCGGATAGCTGCGCCGCAATAGCCCGTAGTGAAACTCCACTTCGCGATCATCGTACACCGGTCGCTCGTAGGGCGCCTCGGGCGCAGTATCGTCGCGAAAGCTGTACCAGAACACCTTTTCGATACTCGGATGCGCGATCGCCAGCAGGTAGGCCCGCACCAGGAAGTGGGCCTGAGTGTCGGCCTCCACCCCGTAGACGCCCTGATAGGTGGACCAGCCCAGTTCGGTGAGCCAGATCGGCTTGGGGCCATAGATGCGTAGCAGGTCGTCGAGCCGCTCCATTTCCTGATGGAAGGTCAGCGACTGGTCGCGCCGCCAGACATCGCCCTCTGGAGTGTCCGGGCGGTAAGGGTGGATGGCGATAATGTCCACATGGTTCCAGCCGCCCAGCCGGCCCACCTGGTCGAGGTAGTCGAAGTAGTCGTAGTGGTACGGCGAAGGCGGTTCGCTCCAGATACTTGCCAGACCGCCCAGCACAATTTTTGCCTCGGGGTCGGCGGCCAGCGCGGCGGCCCGGCCCACCTCGAGGATGCGCACGAAATCAGCGACAGTGTAGAGCCCGCTCTCGTAGCCCGAGGCAGCCAGGTTCGGTTCGTTCCACAGTTCCCAATGCTTGATCTGACCCCGTTCGCGGCCGTAGCGCGCCACCGCGTTGTACACGAAGTCGCCCCAGTCGGCGATCCACTCATCGGGGTGGGGGTTCTTGCCCTTGAACCAGGCGGGGTTGTAGTCGAGCAGACCCAGCAACCTGATACCGGCCCGGGCCTGGGCGGCGATCGCCAGGTCGTAGTTGTAGAAGCCTCGCTCGTCACCGTCCCAGTCGTAGGGACCGCCCGGCTGCTGCTGTACCCGGTCCCAGAAAATCTCTTCACGTTGCCACTGGACGCCGGCCTCGCGGAGCAGAGCCACGGCGGCGGGGATCTCATCGGCGCGCACCCGGTTGCCCAGCGCGGCCACCACGCCAAAGGGGCTGCCTTTGTTTTGCCAGGGCAGTTCCCGAGCCGCGACGGCGCGCTGCAGGCCGATCTGGGCGATCAGGAGAAACAGGAGAAGGGCGAGGGTCCAGCGTAGTTGGCGTGCGCGCATGAGCTACATCATCCTCAAAAAACAACACATCTCCACCTGATGGGGGGCCATGGGTAAGTGTTCACACTTCTCCTGGGAGCGCGGGCATCTTGTCCGCATCCAGGCCCTTGCGGGCGGGACGCCCGCGCTCCCGGGATGACGCCTTAACCCACATGTGAACACGCACGGGGACCATGGAACACGGCGCCTCACGCACACCCGTTCTGTTCGCCCTTGAGCCCGCCAGGCAGAGGCGGGAAACCCGGGTTCCCCTCTGTTCACCTCAGCCGTCCACGCGGCCACGTCGCGCAACGCCAGGATGAACTCCTTGTTCCTGGGAAGGCTGCGCCCTCCCAAACCCTCCCCGCAGGGAGGGGGTTGGGGAAACCCGGTTTCCCCGTATTTTCACCTCAGGCCCTGCGCGGAGCGCACAACGCCGCAATGAAACCAGGGGTATCTTTGGGAGGGCTGCGCCCTCCCAAACCCTCCCCGCAGGGAGGGGGTTGGGGAAACCCGGTTTCCCCGTATTTTCACCTCAGACTAACCCGCGGAGTTCCGCGCGACCCTGCTCATACCGCTGCGACAGTTCATAGGGCGAGACGCCGAACAGGTACTGAAGCCACAGCCAGAGGTCGTGCAGCAACTGCTGGAGCACGCCGTTCTCCAGAAAGCGCCGCGCGGAGGTGACTACTTCCGCAGGCACGACATAGACATCGGTGCGCGCTCGGGCCAGTTCGAACAAACGCACATCCTCAAACAGGGGCCAGTCGGGGAAACCGCCCAGTTCGGCGAAAAAGTCACGCCTGATGACGATGCCCTGGTCGCCAAAACTGGTCAGCAGGGAATCGAACCACATCAAGCGCGCGGCAATGTCGAGCAGCCAGTCGTGGACGTCAAAGCTCAGGCGAAACTTGGCGATCCGCACCGTGGGATCGACCAGGATGGCCCGGAGGAGTTCAAAGGCGTCGGATGGCAGGGTGGTATCGGCATGCAGGAACACCAGCACGTTACCACTGGCGCGGGCCGCGCCGGCATTGCACTGCGAGCCACGCCCCCGCGGAGCGTCCACGACAACGGCCCCCGCTGCGGCGGCCAGTGCGGCGGTGCCGTCACTGCTGCCTCCATCGGCAACGATGATCTCAACGTTCGGGTCAAGGGCGCGCACGGCGGCTACGCACCCTGCGATATTCGAGGCCTCGTTCAGGGTGGGAATGATGACGCTAAAGCGCAGGTCTGACATAGCTGGCTTTCCTGAGAACTACGGAGCGGCCGGCACGGCTGTGGGCTCGGTGGCCGGCGCCGGTGGGTTTGCCGCTGCGGGCGTCTCTTCAAGCTCACTGGCGGGAATGTTGATCAGCGGCAGCAGCCCCGAGTCTCCGCTCATAAAACGTGGCAAAATCCCGTTCCAGCGTTCGATGAAGCGCAGTTGCAGCAATTCGGGCGAAATCACCTCGCGTTGGAGGCGCAGCGCCTCGGCCTCGGCCCGGGCGATCTGCAGGCGCGCTTCGGCCTCAGCTTCAGCCCGCGCCACCTGCTGCTGGGCCTCGATCTGGGCCCGCCGCAACTCGCGCTCAGCCCGTAGCGCATCCTGCTCGGCTACCTGCTTGGCCTCAATCGCCCGGCTGAACTCCTCGCTGAAGTTGAACTCGGTGATCGACACCTCTTCCACAATGATACCGCGGGGAGTCAAACGCTCGTTGAGCACCTGGCGGATCGAATCCGACACCAGCGGCCGCTGGGTGATCAGATTCTCGGCGGTGAACTGGGCCGTCGCGGCCTTGACCGACTCTTGAATGGCCGGATCGATGATCTTCGCCTCGTAGTCAACTCCAATCTCCCGCACCAGTGTGGCGACGGAGTCAGGATCCACGCGGTAGTTGAGCACCACCTGGGTGGTCACGATCTGCAGATCCCGCGACGCTGCCGACGACTCGGAGGTGAGGCGCTGGGTTTTGACATCCACTGGCACCACTTCAGTGACGAACGGCGCCCGAAAGTGTAGCCCCTCGCCGAATACGCCGGTCACCTCGCCAAAGGTCTTGACCACGCCGCGGGTGCCGGCGTCAACCACGGTGGTGGCATTGACGAGCGCGAATATGGCGATGGCGCCAACCACAGCGATCAGTGTCAGGGCGCCGTAGGGCAGGCCCCGCGGCATCCGTAGTACCTGACCGGGTCCATTGGAAAAAGGCTGAGACATAACGATCTCCTGGTCTCCTGCCGGATGGGAGGGCGTGGGAGAGCGAGGCTCTCCGGACATCACCCGCCCCCATCACGGGGTAGTGCGGCAAAGCCGCATACGTGTCCTGTGAATATTATTGCACAGGTGACCGCTCTCCGGGGAAGCTGAGGTGAAAATACGGGGAAACCGGGTTTCCCCACCTGCGGTGAGCCTGTCGAACCGCACCCCTGCCTGTGGGGGCGCCAGCCGCTCCCAACAAATGGGGAAACCAGGTTTCCCCAACCCCCTGCCCGCCGGAGTGATACGCCCTCTGCACCGGGAGGGGTTGGGTATAGAGGCGCGGCGGCGCTGCGCCCTACGGGGTTCATCCTGGCCCGGGAAAGCCGGGATCACGTGCCCAGGCAGGCGTTCATCAGCACGGCAAGGTGCCGTTCCAGCACGCGGTACGAATAGTAGCGGCGGGCGATCGCGTAGTTCAGTTCGACGATTTCGGCTTGCAGAGCCGGGTCGTTGAGCAATCTGCGGGTGGCCTGCACCACCGCAGCCGGGATAAAATCCTGAAACACCAGCACCCGGAAGCCTTTAGGTTTGATGTCCACCTGGAAAATCTCGTAGTCGCGCATAATCAACGGGCGGCGGTAGTAGATCGCCTCCAGGAAGGCATTGCCGAAACCCTCGACGGCAGACGGATAGGTGACCAGGTCGGCGGCGCGGTACACATCGGCGAGGGCAAACACAGGCTGACCGGCGGGAGTCACCTGTGCTTGATAGTTGATCGCCTCAGCCGCGAAAATGACGCGCACACCCAGAAGCCCGGCGTACTCGCGCAGATACTCTGCGTAGCTGTGGCCCTCATCGCCCGCAGCGTGAGAGATCACCAGGGTGCAGGGCGTCTCCAGGCGGCGGGCCAGTTCGATGGCGTGCTCGATCCGCTTGCGGGGCACGATGCGCGTGGGTTGCAGCAGCAGGTGTTCGTTGGCGCCGACTCCCAGGGCGGCGCGCAACTCGGCGGCCGGCTGCGCCGGCGCAGCCGGCGGTGTGTCGAAGTCCATGACGTTGGGGATCAGCGTCGAGCGCTCACCGATACGCATAGCCATCTGACGAGCGGCAAAGGAGTTGATGACCACGTGGCGGATCGATGGCAGCGCCGGAGGGAAAGCCGCGCGCAGGTAATCACCGGCGGCGTGCACGTTGAAGCGCTCACGCTCCCACGCAAAATCGTGGTGATGGGCAATCACCGGGATGCCGGTCTCGGCGATCAGCTCGGCCAGGGCCAGCCCCAGCGGCACGTGCATCGGCAGCGAGAGCACATTCTCGGCAACCAGCAGGTTGAGCCGGTAGACGTTGAGAAAGGTGCTCAGATGTGTCTTCAGATGCTCCTTGAGGAGGTGTACCCGAGCTGAGGTTTCGGGCGAGCGGCGGTAGTCGTCGAAGAGATCGCGTTGCACCGCCAGCACGTCGGGGTGGTTGAAGTGGGCCTCGGCAACGACGTAGGCGTGATCCGCGGGCCAGTCGCACTCGCCAGCGAAGGCGAAGCAGTGGTGTCCCATACCGTTCAGGAGCGCGGCCCATTTTGCTGCTTCGAGTGAGACGCCGTCGGTGCCTGCGAGTCGTGTGGAGATGAAGCCGATCCGTGCCTGGGGGGGATGCATATGCCGCTCTCGCTTTCCAATCTGCTGAGGTGAACATACGGGGAAACCGGGTTTCCCCGGGCTCCTGCCTGTGGGGGCGCCACCCGCTCCCACCAGCGGTTGGGACATGGGGAAACCGGGTTTCCCCATTCCCCTCCCTGAGGGGAGGGTTTGGAGCGTTCGCCCCCCTCCCCGCCTCCCCCGCCGGGGTTCAGGGGCAGGGTGTGGGCAGGCGCAACTCGTCAGAACACAACCTTTCGGTTTTCCCGTGGCGCGCGGCCAGGCTGCGGGGGAACCGTCATTCGCGTAGACAGGCCTGAACTGCCCGTAACACGATAATAACGCACCGCATTTTCCCTTGATGGTACCATAAAGCTGATCACCCGCAGGGGTGATGTGCTCTGCGGCACAGCCAGACGCCTGTGCGGCTGTGCCGCACACTGCCTAACACGTAGGGGCGTGGCAACGCCCCGCCCCTCTGCCCAAACCCTCCTGGTATGGAGGGCGTGCCACCCCGGCTGGCAGGGGTATGGAGAAACCGGGTTTCCCCATACCCCAACCGCCGTT
The DNA here is from genome assembly GCA_937120965.1 of uncultured Chloroflexota bacterium. Classification (GTDB taxonomy): domain Bacteria; phylum Chloroflexota; class Chloroflexia; order Chloroflexales; family Chloroflexaceae; genus JACAEO01. The sequence continues at coordinate 13,832 of CAKZKA010000274.1, read as the reverse complement.
GGGGTCGTTTGTCATTCCTGCGGGAAGGGGCCCGGGGAAATCCGATTTCCCCATATTCATATCAGAACCAATGGAGGTTCGCCGTGTTTCGCACAATTATCCTCGCTACCGATGGTTCCGCCGCTGCCGAACGGGCCGTAGACTACGTCGCGTCACTGGCCCGGCACTACGGGGCGCGGGTGCTGGTGCTGCACGCCATGGCGGCGCCGCCGGACATCCTCGGTGAGCCGAATTATAGCCAGGCCCTGCACGCAGCCCTGGAAGAGTCGCGTGGTCTGGTCGAAGATGTGGCCAAACGGCTGCGTGAGGCAGGGGTCGCCGAGGTCGAAACCGACGTGATCGAAGGGACAGCCGGTGAGGTCATTCTTGCAGTGGTGGAAACACGCCAGCCCGATCTGCTGGTGATCGGCGCGCGCGGACAAAGCCCCTGGAAGGGCCTGGTGCTTGGCAGCGTCAGCCTGGCTGTTACGCAGCGGGCAAGCTGCCCGGTGCTGGTGATCAAGTAGCGGTGGGACACCCACGCGGCTGCTCACACACTCCGGTGCGAAGCAGGGGTTGCGCCGGAGAGGGCTTCGCCCTTTCCGACCCTTCCACGCATCCGGGTTGAGGGGATATGTGCGTCAACAAAAACCGCCTGCGTTCGTCATTGAACGCAAGCGGTTTTATTGATGGAGCGGGAGACGGGATTCGAACCCGCGACCTACACCTTGGCAAGGTGTCGCTCTACCAACTGAGCCACTCCCGCAGCGATGATTGAGTTGTTTATCGTCACGGCAGAGTATAGCACAGCTTGAGCAAAAATGCAAATCAGGTGAAGATTGTACGTGTTCAGAGTTGGGGTAAGGCGTCACCCCGGGTGCGCGGGCGTCCTGCCCGCAATGGCCTGGATGCGGGCAAGATACCCGCGCACCCGGGAGAAGTGTGAATACGTACCCCCTCAGGGAGGGGGTTGGGGAAACCCGGTTTCCCCTTTTTCCAACCGCTGTTGGGAGCGGTTGGCGCCCCCACGGGCAGGGGCGCGGTTCGACAAGCTCACCACAGGTGGGGAAACCCGGTTTCCCCATATGTTCACCTCAGTCGTCCATGCGGCTGTGCCACACAACGCCGGAATGAAAATAAGTATTGTTCTTGGGAGGGCGTAGCCCAAACCCTCCCGGTGGGGAGGACTTGTCGCCCCCACGGGCAGGGGGATGGGGAAACCCGGTTTCCCCGTATGTTCACCTCAGGGAGCAATGGCATGGCTGAAACGGTCACAATCGAGGGCATGCAGCAGCGTCTGGGCCGCCGGCTGGGTGAACGGCCATATTACCGCGTAGCTGTTCGGGAGCCAGACCGGCTGGAACTCGAGTCGCACCCGGAGGCGAACCGGCCTGCGGCCCTGGCAGTCATCGGCAGTGGAGCAGCTCTGCTGTTCGTGGCCGTGCTGATCGCCCTGAGCGGGCTGCTCAGCGCCGGGGTGGGGGCGGGCTTCGCCGCAGCGGCGCTGGCAGCGGTGCTGGGGGGCCTCCTGGGCGGCCTGGGCTACCAGCGTCTGGTAGGTGGCTACGCTGTGCTCACCACTCGCAACCGCATCGTGATTGACGCCGGGGAGCAGCGGATCACCTTCACGCAGAGCAGCCGGGTGGGCAAGGCGCGCCAGCAGAGGGTCCCCTTTGACCGGGTTAGTGGCCTGCGCCTGCGCCGGCGCCCGCTGGCGGCGGGCCTGCTGCGGCGCGTTCGCCCGATTGTGGCGCTGGAACTCATCGTCGGCTCACAGGTGTGGATCATCGACAGCGCAGCGGACGCGGCAGAGTTGCGCGAGGTGGCTGTGGCCGTCGCCGAGGCGCTGGGCCGCGACTTCGACACCACAGCCGTGCCAGACGCTACGGGGGGGATGTGATACCATTTTAGATTGCCGATTTTGGATTGCGGATTACGATCCCGGGCATTACCGTGCGTTATCGCAGCTCGGGTTATGCGGGATGTTCAACAGAAATTGGTATGACAATGGGGAAACCCGGTTGCCCCACCTTCCAACCGCTGTTGGGAGGCGCCTGGCGCCCCGGTGGGCAGGGGTGATGGTCACCTCAGGAGCGAAACGCCGCGCCACCTCTGGGGGCAGAGGTGGCGCGGCGGGGGGGGTGGAGGTGGAAGAATTATCTGCTGGCGAAAGGGCTCATCAGGGCAACATCGGCGGCAACTTGTCCGGATAGTTGATGCCAGCCTCGACGCCCCACTGGTACCAGTTATTCACAAAATCAGGCATCGAAAGGAACACACCGATAGCGCCGGTGACGCCGCACAACCAGGCGAACCAGAAGGCCCAGAGGTGGATGGAGTAGGCATTGGCATTGAAGCCCATGCACCAGCGCCAGAACAGTTGCGCCCGCTCGGTGCCGGTGCCGGGCGCCTGGATCTCCTGCCACTCCTCGTGGGCCGCGTACTTTTCGAGCGCCCAGATCGTGCCGGCATGCATCGCCAGGAGCACCGTCGAGCCGAGCAGGAAGAAGATCGAGAGCATATGGAACGGGTTGTAGTAGAAGTTCCCGTAGCGCACGCTGACATTGTTGGTCCAGTCAAGGAGCGCCTTGAGGCCGTGGGGCGGCGCCTCGGACCAGGTGCCCATCCACATCGGGCGGATGATGTAGATCACCAGGTAGAGGATGATTGCGCCGGTGAAGCCGTAGGCCAGGTAGGGTTTGAGGCCCAGGCGGACGGCGCGGGTGTACAGGTGCATCAACCAGGCGAAGATCGACACGGTCAGGAAAAAGGTGGAAATCAACCACCAGCCGCCCACTTCCAGCGGCGCCCAGCCCAGCCCGAAGGCAGCCGGCGGCGGGTCGATCTGCAACACAAAGAAATACTTAGCAAAGGCGATCGGGTTCCAGCCCACCTGGGAAGCCATCACGACCAGCCAGATGAAGAAGAACATGCCGCCGGTGACAAACGCGGTGAGGTTCCAGAAGCCGATGAAGGTCGGCCCGATCTGGCTATCAAGCCCGAAGTTCTCCAGGATGGGCAACTCGAGGGGCTTACCAACGCGCCCCTTCTCACGTGGCCCCAGTTCCAGATCGCCGGGTGTCGTATTCAGCGTAGCCATAGTCATTCCCTCTAGGGTGTACAGCCTTCAGCCCTCAGCCTTCAGCCCGCAGCTTCCGGCCGGCCCTATACCCCACTCCACCAGGGCAGCGTGTTCCAGAAGTTCCAGAAGCTCACCCAGTCCTGTACTGGCCAGCCCGAAAGCAGGATGCACAGATTGGCCGAGAGCACGCCACCACAGGCGAAGATGAAGCCGAGGCGATGGATGCCCGACTCGCCGATGGAGTAAATGATCGTATCGCGGAAGAAAATGTTCTCAATATCGCCGCCTTCCGGCCCGCGGTACTGCGCCGCGCTCAGGATCAGCGAGCCGTGACAGGCAAGCAGCCAGGTAGAACCAAAGAGCCCGGTAATACCAATCGCGTGGAAGGGGTTGTAGAAGAAGTTGTTATAGCGGTAGCCGAAGTTCGAGACCCAGTCCAGGTGAGGCATCACCCCCAGCACGAAGCCCTCGTGCCACTGCCCCAGCGCAATCGGGCGAATGATCTGCAAGGTGAGCCAGGAGGAGAAAACCACGCCGTAGGCCACCGCGATGTGGTAGCCCATCCGCAGCTTCATGCTGATGTCAACCTGGCGCATCAGCCAGCCGAGGAAGGCAAGGGTGGCAAAAAACACCGTCATCTGCCAGGCGAAGCCCGGCTGCCCGGGGCCGACGAGGGCCAGGCCCACCTCGGCGGGGGGCGGATCGATGCGCCCGGCGAAGAAGTTCTGCGGGTAGGAGTATGGCCCCCGCAGAATCGTCGCATCAATGTAGAAGTAGGTCCCGAAGATGATCCCGAGCACCGACACCAACCCCCAGAAGCCCACGTAGAACGGCCCGACCCAGAAATCGAAGGGGTCGATCTTGAACAGGGCGCTGAAGGTGGTCCGGCCCTTGATCTTGTACTCGGGCTCCAACTCCTCGATCGTTCGCCCGCCTGGCACCCGGGTTGCCCGGGCGCCCTCCTCGACGGTGTACGAAAAGTCGGGGAAGCGTGGGTCCTTGGCCTTGGCTTTACTCATAGCCGGCTACCTTTCCAGAAGGCTCAGTCGCGTCGGGGTGGATCGCCGCGGCCGGGGTGGAGCCAGTCCACTCCTTGCGCCGCCGGGTTCGTCGTGCACGAGGGTACCGAAATTGTAGAAAATGCAAAAAGCCAAGCGTTCAGACAAAGTATAATACGCCGGTATGGGGTTGTCAAGCAACGATGTGTTTGTTCCTCTGAGCATCAGAACGCGCCAGAACGGTTCAGGCGGCCCAATGGGCCGCCTGAACCTCTTCACCCTGGATTGCATATAGATAACCGTTGCCCGGTCCCGGCTGCGAGGCTGGCGCGGGGCGACCGGTTGGTGACCCGGCGCGACCTCAGGCTGCGTCCAGATGCGCCGTGTCCGATCTGTCATCAATCCGCGGCGATCGGCGCGCGCTTCAGGATACCTGGGCCAGGGCGCGCCGGGCCGCCCAGGCTGCCAGCCGCTCGGCGATGACCTGGTCGTAGATCGCGCCGATGCGCCGGGCAATCGGTCCCCAGCCGTACTCCTCGGCGCGTCGGCGCGCGCCAGCGCGCAGTGCCGCGGCCAGAGCGGGGTTCTCCAGCACGCGCAGGATCTGCTCGGCCAGCGCGCGATGATCGTCGGGGGGGGCGAGCAATCCGCTGCGCCCATCTTCAATCGTCAGCGCCAGCCCCCCGGCACGGCTGGCTACCACCACGGCGCCGCAGGCCAGCGCCTCCAGGGCCGCCAGCCCGAACGACTCGTAGTGCGAGGGCGCCGCCACAACGTCGGCAGCGGCATAGTACGCCGGTAGCCGTTCCTGCGGCTGCGCGCCGAGGAAATGCACCCGCTCGGTCACACCCAGGTCGCGGCGCAGGGCGTCGAGTCGGCGCTGTTCGGCGTTCCAGGCTGCCGGGTGGCCCTCGTCCTCGCCGCCGATTAGCAGGACGCGGGCTGCTATGTCTCGGGTCAGGATCAGCGGCAGGGCGCGGATGAGGGCGTCCATGCCCTTCAACGGCTCCATCCGCCCCACGCACACCAGCAGCCGCTCAGCCGCAGGCAGACCCAACTGCGCCCGCGCTTCGGCCCGGGGCCGGGGCTGAAAGCGGCGCAGATCCACGCCGCAGGGCACCACATGGATGCGCCGCGGATCGGCGCCATAGTGCCAGACCATCTGCGCCCGGTCCAGCGGCGTCGCGGCGATCACGGCATCAACCTCGTGCAACAGGCGCCGCTCGATGGCGATGCGCTGCCCGGTTTCGCTCTCGTCGCTGCTGCGGGCCACCTGGTTTTTCATAGCGCCGAGGGTGTGAAACATCTGCACTACCGGCACGCCCCAACTGCGCCGCAGGCGCAGCGCGGCTTCGCCTGAGAGCCAGTAGTGGCTATGGATCAGGTCATAGGCCAGATCCTCGCCATCGGCGAAGCACCGCACCCGGCTCACGAATTCGGGCAGGTAGGTGAGTACCCAGTTCTTGTCATAGGGCACATTCGGGCCGGTGTGCAGGTGGATCACCCGCACTCCGCAACTCAGGGCCTCCACTGTCGGCCTGCCCGGATCCTGACTGCGGGTAAAAATATCTACCGGCGTGCCGCGGCTGCCCAGCTCGCGCGCCAGTTCGCGCACGTAGACGTTCATCCCACCGGCTTCTTTGCCGCCCAGCCGCGCCAGCGGGCTGCTGTGCACGCTTAGCATTGCGATACGCACCAACGCTCTCCTTCCGTCCCGCGGGGATGGCATGAAAAGGGGCGGAAGGGGGAATCTTACGCGTCCCTTCCGCCCGCCATCGGGGCTTTCGCTTGCGCCCGCGGCAGCGCCTCCGCTGCCCTGGCGCCACAGGTTGTTCCCTACTGTTATACCATCAGTCCAGGAAGCGCACAACTCACTGGTTCTGAGGTGAACATACGGGGAAACCGGGTTTCCCCACCTGCGGTGAGCCTGTCGAACCGCACCCCTGCCTGTAGGGGCGCCAGCCGCTCCCAGCAGCGGTTGGGACATGGGGAAACCGGGTTTCCCCACGCCCCTCCCTGGCGGGAGGGTTTGAGCGTAGAGACGTAGCGGCGCTGCGTCTCTACTACACGTTTCATTCCAGCTTTGTGCGGCGCAGCCGCATAGATGACTGGAGAGGGGAGAGCAGAGCCGTGCGCGGGGACGTTCCAATGCGGTACACGCCACGTTGGCGCGGATGTTCTGTCCGCCCTTAAAGCGCATAACGGGGGGGGAGCGGTCAAGGCTCAGTCCACGAAGCGATAACGGAACAGCGCCAGAATGGCGTAGAAACCCTGGCTGGGCTTCATCTTTTTGCCTTCTTCGTAGGTGCGACCGATGTAGCTAATCGGCACCTCAAGAATACGATGCCCCCGCTTGAGCACCTTGGCCGTAATCTCGGGCTCGAGGCGAAAATCATTGCTCTCCAGGTTCAACTCGCGAATGATCTCGGTGCGCATCACTTTGTAGCAGGTCTCCATATCCGAGATCCAGCAGTTGAAGAGAAAGTTAGTCAGGAAGGTGAGACCCTTGTTGCCAATAGCGTTCCAGAAGTACATGCCGGTATGACTGCCCATGAACCGACTGCCAAAGACCACATCCACCCGTCCTTCGACAATTGGTTTGACCAGGGCATAGTAGTCACCCGGATCGTACTCCAGATCAGCATCCTGGATGATCGTGATCTGCCCGCGGGCATGAGCCAGGCCGCTCCGCACCGCGGCGCCCTTGCCCCGGTTCTCCGGATGGCTGATCACGGTCAATCGCGGACGGCGCGCAGCCTCGGCCTGCAGCACTTCCAGGGTAGCATCAGAGGAATGGTCATCAACGGCGATGATCTCCTTATCCAGATCCACGGCGTAGACGCGCTCCAGGATGTGCGGCAAGGTTGCCGCCTCGTTGTAGCACGGCATAATAATCGAGAGGAGCGGACGCTGGTTCATCATACGTGTTATTGCAGGTTGCTCTGAGGTGAACATACGGGGAAACCGGGTTTCCCCAACCCCCTCCCTGTGGGGGTTGCCGGCGGCTCCCAACAGCGGTTGGGCAATGGGGAAACCGGGTTTCCCCAACCCCCTCCCTGTGGGGAGGGTTTGGGAGGGCTGCGCCCTCCCAGAAACGAGCCCCCAGCGGGGAGGGTCTGGGAGGGCTGCGCCCTCCCAGGAAAAAGTATTTTCATTCTGACATTGTGCGGCGCAGCCGCATGGATGACTGATATGAACACGGGGAAACCGGGTTTCCCCATACCCATCCCCACCGGGGTGGCAAGCGCCCCAGCACTGGAGGACGGGGCAACCGGGTTGCCCCGAAGTTCAGGATAGCCCCCTCAAACGGTTATGTAGACCTGATCCATCAATCCGATGCCGAGGGGCGATCAGAGGCCGGTTCGCCGCGCGGCACGGGGGGCGGCGCAGGGGCCTGCCGCACCTGGCGCGCAATCTCCAGCCCGATAATGAGCACAACCGCCACGAAACCAGCCAGCACCGCGGCAATCAGCCCGTTTCGGGCCAGCAAGACGGCGCGTGAAGTTGGGGGTACGGAAACATCGCCGAGGTAGCGCACCGAGACACTGGACGTCGCCCGGGCGATCACCTGCTCGTCACGCTTGGCCTGCAACACCGCGAGCGTATTCAACGCCAGATCGACCGTCTGACTCAAGACGCGCTGCTCGGAGATGAGTTCGGCCAGGCGCCCCTCGGCAGCCGCCAGGTCAGTCTCATAGCGCGAGCGGGTTTGCGCATCCAGGCCCACCGCCGAGGCATCGCCAGCAGCAATGGCCGCAGCGACTCGCTGCGTCTCACGCACCAGGCGGTCACGTTCGCTCTCGATGATCGCGGTCAGGCGCTCCAATTCGCTCAGCGTCGCCTCGCGACCAACCGCGAGCGTTTCGGGATTGCTGATGGTCAGATCCACCGGCAGTTGCTCACCACCGGCAGCGCGCAGGCGCACCACCAGAGTCGTCAGGGCATCGGCGGGAACACCTTCGCCGCGCTCAATCTGGGCGCGCACTATCCGGGCATCTTCCAGCACGAGACTCAGCTCCTGGGTACGCGAGAGGTACGCGGTGTAGAGAGCCTGATGGGCCTTGCGCGAGGTGACCAGCAGTTCGCGCAGGCGGGTCACCTCCTGGGAGGTGCGCGCGAGGTCGCCCTGGCGCAGGAAGGCGTCTATGGCGCGTCGGGCCTCGGCGTGGCGCGCGCGGGCGTCGATCAGTTCTTGATCGATCCGTTCAACGCCGAAGGCGCCTCCGCCGTACAATTCCCTCACCAGGTCTTCGTAGGTCTTGCCCCACAGTTCTGCGAGTCGCCCGGCATCGGCAGCATCCTTGCCAGTAGCAGTGATGGTCAGCAGGTCGCTGGTAGCGCGCACCTCCACTCGTGGCAGCAGATCGCCCGCTTTCAGGTCGCTCTGCCCCAACTGGTCCAGCACCCGCGCCTCGAGCACCCCGCTGCTCGCCAGGTCAATCAACGCCTGGCGCCGGGTGACCGGGTTGGTAAACAGACCGGTGTCACGCTCGCTGAAACGCCCATCCAGGACCACCTGCGAGATCACCGGATCGATCAACACGGTGGCGCGGGCGCGACTCGCGCGCGGCTGGAGCAGGGTAAGAACCACCGCAATCGCGACAGCCGCCAGCACGCCCGTGGCGATCCAGCGCCAGCGACGCAGCACAGCCTGGGCGTAGGGACGCAGATCAATCTCTTGTTCCATCGCAAGTATCCGCTCGTGTGATCGGATGTACGCAGCGCATGCCTATGCAGCCGCGCTGCATGATGTCAGAATGGTGTTCCCGAGCCGGCTGTGCTCTCCCCCCGGGGAGGGATGTGGTAAAACCCGGGTTCCCCACCCTCCAACCGCTGCTGGGGGCGCCTGTCACTCCCACAGGCAGGGGCGTGGGGAAACCCGGTTTCCCCTACCGACGCATCCGTCGCGCGATTGTAGCAGAAGGGCCGTGAGGCGTCAACGCAAAGTCGTGGCAATTGTCACGAGGGCAACCAGGTCGAAGATGACAAACAGCGCCACCAGGAGCCATGTTCCGGCCGCGCGCCAGCCGGCAGGGAGCAGGAAGCGCAGGCCCAGCAGCAGGAGCCAGAGGGCGGGCGCGATGGCCCAGAACATATAGCGTCCCCGGGGAACATACACCCCGAACTCAAGTGGCGGTAACGGATGGATCCGGGCGACCAGGGCCATCCAGGCGAGGGTGACGGCGCCGAAGAACAGCCAGACACAACGCCTCTGCCACAGAGGCAACGCCTGGCGCGCCGTCAGGCAGCCCCGCGCCAGGCCAATCAGCGCGGCCAGCGTCAGGACGACAAACACCCAGTCCCATGCGGCGCCCGCCGAGACGTGCCCCCAGGCAAAGCGCGCCCAGAAGCTGGTGAAGCCAACCACGATCAGGGTCTGGTAGCGCTGGCCGATCAGATCGAGATCGCTGACCGAGCGGATCCAGTTGTTTATGTCTAGACGCACATAGGCCGCATCGAGCGCAACGAGCCAGGAGCGCGCGGCGAGGACCGTATGTGGGCCGCCGGGCCCCTCAACCGTAACGGGCCGAAGCGCGACAACTCCAGCCACGATGAACACGGCCAGAGCGATGCCGGCAGCGAGGCGGCGGCGAACGGGATGCCGGCGCAGCGACCACAGCAGCGCCAGCCCGAGCACCGGCACGAGAACCAGACCGGTGCGCTTGGCGAGTACGGCAACCAGCAACCCGAGCCCGGCCAGGGCCAGGGCCAGGGGACGCGGCCCATCGCGGACGAGCAGCACGGCCCCGAGCAGGGCGCTTGTTGCGGCCATATTCAGCAGCACATCATTGTTGACTGCCGCCATCAGATCGGCAAACGCCGGAGTGAAGACCACCAGGAGCGGAAACGCAAGCTGGAGAGCCGGCTCATCGGGGGCCATGACAACGGCGATGCGCCAGGCGGCAAGCACGGTCAGGGTGTAGAGCAGCACGCTGAAGGCGCGGGCCAGGTAGAGTTGGGTTTCGACTGCCAGGTAGCGTGTCACGCCGATGGGGAGCGCAACCACCTGATAGTAGAGCGGCGGATGGACGCGCTGGCTGATCCCCAGCGGCACCGGGCCGGGGCCCAGCAGATCTGGACGCACGCCTGGCGGCCAGAAGCGGTGACGATACATTGAGTCGGCGATCTCGCGGCTGAGTTGCACCGAAGCCCGGCCCGGCGCCGCGCCTTCGCCGATGGCGATCTGGGCGGCATACTCGAAGTGGTTTGGCTCGTCGTAGTGTTGCCAGGGTGGAACGACGAACAGGTACAGCAGCCCGTGAGCCAGGGCCAGGGGGATGAGCCAGCGCAGCACAACCCGCCCGGCCGTAGCCAGCCGTAAGCGCGGCAAAGACAGCCCTGCTGTGCGACGTTGGGGAGCTTCTGGTGTAACAATCGGATGCGTGGATTGATCCACAGCAAAACCCGCTTCCCTGGAAGCCGCTGACCCGCGGCGATAGCTCAGCCCTTATCCCATGCGCACACAGGCACGACCGGACTTCCCCATGCATATCAGCCGTCCATGCGGCTGCGCCACACAACGCTAAGATGGTTATTCCCCCGCAGGGAGGGGCGTGGTTCGGCAAGCTCACCACAGGTGGGGAAACCCGGTTTCCCCATATCTTCACATCAGTATGCCCCTCTGCCCTGCACCACCACAATCAACGTCTTGAACAGGATACGCAGATCGAGCCAGAAGGAATAATTTTGAATATAGTAGAGATCATCTTCCGTATGCAGGTGCATCGGTTTATCGCTGCGCCCGTTGACCTGCCACCACCCGGTGATACCTGGCGGCACGCGGAAGCGCTGCCACTGCCAGGGCTGATATTCGGCGGCAATATAGGGCATCTCCGGCCGCGGGCCAACGAGGCTCATCTCACCCCGCAGCACATTAATCAACTGCGGCAACTCATCAAGACTGGTGCGGCGCAACCTGCGCCCGACGCGGGTCACGCGCGGATCGTCCTCGCTTTTATGTATCAGATTGCCCTGTTCATCGCGTCTGGCCACCTCGCGCCAGCGCCGATCGGCGTCCTGGTACATACTGCGAAACTTGATCATCTTGAAGCGGCGACCCTGCTCACCGATCCGTTCCTGCAGGAAAAAGACCGGGCCGGGCGACTCGAGCTTGATCAGCAGGGCAATCAGCAGCATCAACGGCGCCAGGAGGAGCAGCAACGTGGCGCTGGCGAAGATATCGAACAACCGTTTGAAGACCCGTTGCGGCTCGGTGAGCGCCGACTCGCGCAGGCTGATCAGAGGAATGCCACCGACGGTCTCCACAGGCGTGCGGGCAAAAATCAGATCCAGCACCCCGGGGATCATATGCACCATCACTGGCTCCTGGAGCAGGCTAAGCGAGAGGCGGGCCACGCGTTCCTGTTGCTGGTGAGGCAGGGCGAAAATGACTTCATCTACCTGATGCTCATCGATCAGGCGGCGGGTCTCTTCGACGGCGCCCAACCGTGGCACGCGGCCCGGCGCGTCCAGGGCATCGCTGGTGTACCCCACCACGCTCACCCCCGTCCAGGGCCGGCGATCGAACTCATCGGCGAGACGCTCAGCGGTATTTGCATCACCCACTACCAGCGCCCGGCGCCGGGTATGCAGCCGGTTGCGCGAATAGGCATAGGCCCGCACCCCCAGGTGGAAAACGAGCAGCACGCTCAGGTTCAGGGCCGCGAAGTAGAGGAACTGCAGCCGCGAGACATCGCGCAGTGACAGGTAGAGCAACCCGGCGAAGCTGGCGGAGGCCAGGAGCACCGCGCCGATCAGTCTTCCAATCGCTTCGATGAGGCTACGGGTAAACAATGCGCGCTGGGGGACGAGCAAGAGAAACATCACCAACCAGATCAGCGCCACGGCAGTGTAGATCTGCCAGGGCAGCCGGGCCGCCTCGGAGGGCAGATCCAGGCCGAATTCAAGGGTCAGGCGAATGTGTGAGGCAAGGTAGAGGGTGAGGAGCGTGAGCGCCAGATCCCAGGCCAGAACGCTTCCGACGACCCGGTAACGTAACCGATCGAGCATAGGGTCACCCGGCGTACTCTGACAGCGATCGACAAGATACGTGGTCCAATCGCACCGCGTTGTGGATCAGATGACAGCTCGCTCATCAAGCTGCGTAAGTTTACCACGGTTAGGCGTATCAGGCAATGAGAGGGTGAGATGTACGTGTTCACACTTCTCCTGGGTGCGCGGGCATCTTGCCCGTATTCAGGCCATTGCGGGCGGGACGCCCGCGCACCCGGGGTAACGCCTTACCCCAAATGTGAACACGTACGGTGAGATACGTGTTCACACTTCTCCTGGGTAGCGCAGGCATCTTGCCCGCATTCAGGCCTTTGCGCGCGGGACGCCCGCGCACCCGGGGTGAGGCCTTACCCCAAATGTGAACAGGTATGCGGTGAGCGGCGTATGGACACGCTCTCGAACAGGAGGGGCAGAGAGAGGGGGCAGCCCCCACCAGGACCTGTGCCATTCCAACCAGCGTATCAAGCTCAAGGCACATGTCACATACGCCTGACAATCCGGTCTACATCTCCACACCTCCACAGCTCTCCACCTCCACCGACCGGTCGTGTGGAACCATAGAGCAACAGGCAAGCCGGGACGCCCGGATCTGAAGCGCATTCGGGCTACGAAGGGAGCGGGTGACGAGCACCCCGTAGCAACTGGCGCACCACCAGGTACACGAAGCGCGGATTGCCAAGCAGATAGCGCTTCCAGAGCCGCCGCGGATCCTGGGTCAGGCGGAAGAGCCATTCCAGGCCGGCGCGTTGCATCCAGCGCGGGGCCTGGCGCACCCGCCCGGTGTGAAAATCGAAGGCGGCGCCCACGGCAATCAGCACCGGAGCGGTGAGCAAGGGACGGAAGCGCGCCACCCAGTAGTCTTGCTTTGGCGTTCCCAGACCCACCCAGACAATATCGGCGCCGCTGGCATTGATCCACATGGCTGCCTCGCGCTCCTCATCCAGGGTAAGGGGCCTGAAAGGTGGTCCATATGCGCCAGCCACGAGCAGCCGGGGGAAGCGCGCGCGCAGCCGTTCGGCCAGGGTCTCGGCCACACCCTCTGCGCCGCCATAGAAGAAGTGGCGGTAGCCCCGTGCCTGCCCACGCTCACACACCGCCAGCATCAAATCCGGGCCATACACCCGCTCGATGCGGTGGCCACGCAGGCGCCCGAGCCAGACCAGGGGCATCCCATCGGGGGTAGCCATCCCCGCCTGGTTAACGATGGCAGCCAGCTCGGGCGCATCGTGGCACTCGAGCACCGTATGGGTGGTGCAGACATTGACGTAGTGGCGCTCACGCCGAGCGATCCAGCTATCGATCAGCTCAAGCGCCTGCGCGAAGGTCAGGGCGCTGATGCGCACATCGACGACCGGGAAGCGGGGGAATACAGACAATCGTGCAGGCTCACTCATTGCTCAACTCAGTCTTGTTCGGGTCCGTAACGTCACGCGGGCAACATCAATCACCACACGACGCAACAAAGGTGCGGCAGGGAGAGCGACACCTTCCGACACGCGCCCCGGCGGGAGGGGGTTGGGGAAACCCGGTTTCCCCATGTCTCAACCGCTGGTGGGAGCGGCTGGCGCCCCCACAGGCAGGGGCGTTGGGAAACCCGGTTTCCCCATATTTTCACCTCAGTCATCCATGCGGCTGCGCCGCACAACGCCGGAATGAAAATAGTATTGTTCTTGGGAGGGCGCAGCCCTCCCAAACCCTCCCCGCTGGCGGGTTGTTTCCTGGGAGGGCTTCACCCTCCCAACCCCTCCCGCGGGCGGGCT
>CAKZKA010000273.1 GCA_937120965.1 uncultured Chloroflexota bacterium | reverse complement strand
GGTTTCCCCACGCCCCTCCCTGAGGGAAGGGTTGGGGAGGGCTACGCCCTCCCACATAACCTCATGTTGCATCGTGTCGTCGTGCGGCTTCGCCGTACAGGCGCCTATTTCAGCACCCGGCGCAGCACGGCGATGCTGTCGTCCACGTGGCGAGGCTCGATAATCAGCGGCGGCAGGAGACGCAGAACGTCCTCGCCGGCAGTGGCAACCAGCAGGCCGCGCTCCTGGGCGGCTTCGCGCGCAGCGCTGGCCGACCCGGTCAGGCGCAACCCGCGCATCAGCCCGCGCCCGCGCAATTCGATGATGGTATCGGCGCGCTCGGCAGCCAGGTCGTGCAGGGCCTCGTCGAGGTAGCTGCTCACCTCGCGCACCCGCGCCAGGAAGGCGGGATCGCTGACGCGGCGCAGGACCACGCTGGCCACCGCGGTCACCAGGGGGTTGCCGCCAAAGGTGGTGCCGTGGTCGCCGACGTGGATGGTGTCGGCCACGGCCTGGCTCATCAACACCGCGCCAATGGGTAACCCGCCGGCGAGGGGTTTGGCGATGGTCATGATGTCGGGGTAGACGCCCGCCGGTTCGTGGGCCCAGAGGGTGCCGGTGCGGCCCATGCCGCACTGGATCTCGTCGAAGATGAGCAGGGCGCCGTACTGGTCGCAGAGGGCCCGGGCGGCGCGCAGAAAGGCGGGATCGGCGACGCGCAGGCCCCCCTCGCCCTGGACCGGTTCGAGAATAACCGCGCACACGTCGGGCCCCATGGTCGCTTCGAGCGAGGCGGCGTCGTTGAACGCAGCGAAGCGCACGCCGGGCATCAGTGGCTCGAAGGGTTCGCGGTACTTCTCGCGGGCGGTTACGGCCAGCGCGCCCATGGTGCGCCCGTGGAACGAGCCATCGAAGGCGATGATCGCGGTCTTGCCCTCGCCCACACGGTCGCGGGCGTAGCGACGGGCAAACTTGATCGCTCCCTCGACCGCCTCGGCGCCGCTGTTGGCGAAGAAGACCCGATGGAAGGCCGGATGGCTCTCCACCAGCATACGCGCCAGCTCTCCCGCCGGAGCGGTCAGGTACAGGTTGGAAACGTGAATGAGTTTCGCCGCTTGTTCTGCGATCGTCGCGGTCACCTCGGCGTCGCCGTAGCCAAGCGCGTTGACAGCGATGCCACTGACAAAATCGAGGTAGCGGCGTCCCTCGGTGTCGAACAGGTAGACCCCTTCGCCACGCTCGATGACGAAGGAGGGTTTCACATAGGTCTGAAGAATATACTCGCGATCGGTCTGTACCGCCGCTGCGGTCTGCTCCGTGGTCATACGCTGTCCTTTCTGCGCGCTACCGGGCTACCGTGCTGATTATAGCACCCTCTGGTGGTATAATGCCCCTCCGATGGCTGCCGCCGGCCAGTGCTTGCTACGGAGACTCCAGTGACCTACACATTGATGCTCAAGCCGGACGCGCCGGGGTTTGCGCGGCCGCAACGTTTTGTGCTCAAGGTCGAGGGCGAGCGGATCGTGGATGTCGAGTACCGCCCCGATGCGGGCGATGAGGTTCCATTTGCCCGCCTGGAGCGGATGCGGTTTGACGACATTCTGGCAACGGCGGCGCGCCTCTGTCCGAATTGTGGCGTTGCCCGTGCGCTGGCGTTGTGTTACGCGATCGAGGCGCTGGTCGAGACGCCCGCGCCGCCGTGCGCTGAGCGGCTGCGCCTGGCCGCCGCGGAGTTGGAGCGGGCGGCCTCGCACCTTACCACCCTCGCCGCCCTGTTCCGCATCCTGGCGCTCCCATCGCTGGCCCGATCCTGCGCTGACCATGCAACGACAATCCGCGGCGCCCTGGCTGCCCTGACGGGCGGCGATGTGGCGGCCTGGCTGCGACCCGGTGGCCTGGAACGGGAACCCGATGCGGCGATCTGGGCGGCCCTTGCCAGGGTCGAGGGCCTGCTCACGCGCCTGTTCCCGCTTGCCGAGCAAACGATTGCCCGGCGCACGCTGCTGGCGCGGACGGTGGAGGTCGGGGTGATCAGCGCCAGCGCGGCGACGCAGTACGGGCTTGCCGGGCCGCTTGCCCGCGCTGCCGGGCTGACGGTCGACCTGCGGCGCGATGCGCCGTACGGAGCCTACGTAGAGCTGACGCCTGAACTGGCCCTCCAGGAGGGCGGCGATGTGCATGCGCGTATGGTGGTACTGTTCCTCGAAACCCTGGAGGCGCTGCGGCTGGTGCAACGGGTTGCCCAGGAACGGCAGGAAGGCCCCGTGCGCGCCCGGCTGCCCGAGACCCTGCCTGCCGCCGCCGCCAGCGCGGCGGTCGAGGCCCCGCGCGGGCCGTTGCGCTACCACGTCGTGGGCGATGGGCGCCAGATCAGCGCGATCAGCGTCCAGAGCGCGCCCCACCTTGATCGCTTGCTGGCGCGCACGGTGCTGGTGAACGCCGCCCTCGACGACGCGGCGTTGATCGTGGTGTCTACCGATCCTTGCGATACGTGCCTGGGGTTGGGTTCGGGGCTGTAAGTTGACCACAGTGTGCCGGCAGGCGCTGTGCTCCACTCTGGCAGGCGGGGGCTTTAGCGGCGGACAGAACGTATGGGCGCCGACGGGCGTTATACCATTTTAGATTTTAGATTTTGGATTGTCACGCTGGGCAGCACAACCCCTAAAACCGCTTCAAGCAATGCGGCATCATCAACGGGATGCGCTGGTTGGTCTTTACCCCCGGCCCCCTTCGACAGGCTCAAGGGGCGGGCCTCCCCAGCGAAGCTGGAGCACCTGCGCTGAGCCTGTCGAAGCGGGGAGACCAGAGCCGCGCGCGGGGGCGTTCCACTGCGGTACAAGCGACGCTGGCTCTGGTGTGCTGTCCGCTCTTACACAGGCCGGGGCGTGGGGCCACCCGGGCGCCCCGATGCTCTTCGCAGAGGAGGGCCTGGCCCTCCCCGAACCCTCCTGCCGGTGGTGTAAGGGTTCGCCGCGCATCGGCCCGATGAAGTAGAGATCGTTGGGAGATGCGTTCCCGATGCTGCGCGGATAGAGGCCGGCGCCTATGCTGCTTATGTTAGCCTTTAGCCTTCTGCTGCTTGTCGCGGCGCTCGCCTTCGGCCTGGACCGGCTGGCGCCGACGCGAAGCCTGGGCTTCGCCACCGGCGCGGCGATGTTCATCGCGGCGACGCTCGTGATGCTCGTCCCGGCCCGGGCTGTGGACCAGGCGCCGGTTGAGGTGCTGGTTATCGCCGGGGCGCGCTTCAGTTTCTGGCCGGCCCCGAGCGCGGCGGAACGGGCCATGGCTCTGGCGCTGCTTGGCGGAGGCGGCACGGCGTTGCTGGGTCTGGCCGGCGCGATCCCCGCGTCGGTGCGTGGTTTCGGCAAGGTATTCGCCTGGGCGACGATTGCTCTGGCGGCGGCCCTGGTGAGCGTTACCGCGCCTTCGTTTTCACTGGCGCAGCCCCTGGCCTGGTCGGTGCTGGCGATCGCCAGTTACGGCGCTCTGCGGGCCAGCGGCGCCACGGCGCAGGGCGAGGCGCCGCCGCTGATGGTGGCAACTGGCCTTGGCGCGAGTCTGCTCCTGATGGTCGCGTTGCTGCTCGCGGGATCGGATCTGGTTGCGGGGCGACTCCCCGCGTGGCCCGCCGCTGCCGCTGGCGTGGTGGCGGCCCTGGGTCTGGCGGGTGGCCCGCCGCTGCTGCATGCGCGCGATGAGGCGGCGGGAGCGCCTGCGCCTCTGGGCGCGTTGATCTTCGGGGTGGCCGCGCCCGCAGCGGCGCTCGGCTGGCTGCTGCAGAGCGCAGCGGCGCTGCCCGCTCTTCCACCCGCCTGGAGCATCACCCTGGGCCTGATTGGCGGTCTTGGAGCGGTGGCCAGCGCCGCGGGCGCCCTGGCTGAGCGGCGGCTGCGCCCGCTGCTGAACCGGGCCTGGGGCTTTCAAGCGGCCCTGATTGTCGCCGCGGCGGGCCTTGCAGGCCCGGGCGGGGCCGTGGCGGGTTGGAGCATGCTGTCGGGGTTGATACTCGGCGCAGTGGTGGCAGCGAGCGCCGCGGCGATCCTCGAGCAACGCACCGGTAGCGATGACTGCGGAGCCGGAAGCCAGGCGCCGCCCCTGGCGACGGCGGCCTGGGCCACTGGGATGCTCGTGAGCCTGGGGCTGCCGCCCCTGTGGGGGTTCTGGGGACGCCTGTGGTTCCTGCAAGCTGCGCAGGAGCGGCAACCCTGGCTGGTGGCTCTCACCCTCGCCGCGTCGGTACTGCTGACCCTGGCTTTCCTCGCGCCCCTTGCGGCGATGCTGAACCCCGGCAGGGTTGCGCCACGCCGCGGGCCGTGGACCGACGCGCTCCCGCTGGCGCTGGCCGGAGGAGTGTTACTGGCGCTGGGGGTCGCGCCGCAACTTGCCTGGTGGCTCTGGCTGCGCGACGCGCCTCTGGCTCCGGCGGCGGTGCCGATCGCGCCGGTGACACAGGTTGCCTCGCTTGCCGGTGGGCTGCTCCTGGCGCTGCTCGGCCTGCTCGTGGCGCGCGCGCCATCCACGCGCGCTCTGGAGCGCGACCCCGACGAAGAGCCGGCCTGGCTGGTGCCTGAGGGTCTCGGCGCGCTGCTAGGGCCGCTGAGCTGGCTCGGGCAGCCGACGCCGGCCCTGCGGGGCGCCTGGTTCGCCCTCCAGCGGGCCAGCGAACTGTTGCGCGTCCCGCTTGGGCTGTTTGAACAACGCTACTATCTGCTCGGTGTTCTGGCGGCGCTGCTGACGATTATGCTACTCATGGCGCGTTGATGTGATCGGGGCAAACCCGCTTTCTCCACGCCTCTGGCGGCATGGGGCGGAGCCAGGAGGGCGACGCTCTCTCAGGCCGCGCGGCGAAGATTGATTACGTGGAGCACACGACCCGATGATAAACTGGCTCCTGCTTGGCATCGGCGCTACCGCCGCGGTGATCCTCTTGTTCCGCGACTGGCGGTTGACCTTCCCGGCGCTTCTCCTCAACAACGTCTCGCTGGCGCTGTTCCTGGCCCAGCAGCGATTCGTCGCGCCGGATGTGCGCGTTCCGGGTCTGGAGATCAGCACCCTGGTGCTGGTGAAGCTGGTCTGCGGGATCGCCGTGACCCTCATTCTCACCATCACTGCCCTGACTTTCTCGCGAGAGTACGGACTGGAGAACCTCGACGAATTCGGTCTGGCCGAGCTGCGACGCGCGGCGCGGGCGGCCCAGCGGCAGCGGACCAGTACGCCCTTCCAACTCAGCGACTACGTTGTGCCCTTCTGGTCGGGGGTGCTCGCGCTGCTGGCCAGTCTGGCCTTGCCGCGTATCTACCCCATCGCGCCCTCGGAGGCGATTGATTTTGCCTGGTACTGGCTGGCGCTGACCGGCCTGTTGACTATTGCCACGGCCAGCGACCTGCTGAAGATCGGCCTGGGGTTATTGCTGTGCGCCAGCGCCATCGATCTGCTCTACACCGCTGTGGTGAGCACCCCTGAGGCCAGTGGTCTGAACGTTGTGCCACTGGCGCTGTTGAGTACCTTCAACATTCTTCTGGCCCTGGCAATTGCCTATCTCAGCGGTTTGCTGTACGGTCGGCTAAAGACCCTGGAACTCGGCGCGTTGTATGGGCGCTAGCGCAATTGCAGATGGCAGATGTGCGAGTGGATTATGGTTAGTTTTTTGCGGGGAGGGCTTCGCCCTCCCACGCCCCCTCCCTCTCCCGCAGCGTTTGAAGGCAAGCTGCTATGGCCTATCTGCTTCTGATCTTCTTCCCGGTAACCATGGCGGCCAGCACCTTTGTGCTGCGGCGCCAGACGGAACTGGTGATCTTTGCGGCCCTGGGCACGGTTCTGGCTCAACTCCTCATCGCGACCCAGATCCCCGTTGACGACCCGACGCGCTTCCTGGGCGTGACGCTCACGCTCAGTCCGCTCAACCGGGTCTTCATGCTCCTGTTCCTGACGATCGGCGGCTTCGCCATGGTCGGCGCCTGGCACCTGCCCCACGGCGAAAACTTTATCCCCATCGCCCTGCTGATCCTGTCGCAGGTGTGTGCCGTACTGCTGTTGCAAGACCCGTTCATCACCACGTTGTTGCTGGCAGCGACAGGGTTGACGGCGGTGCTGGCGATTGTAGATCTGCCAGCAGGTGCCAGTAACCTGGTGGGAACGCAAGCGATTGCCGCAGCGCTGAAGTACCTGGTGCTGATGAGCGTAGCCGCGGTGCTGATGTACATCGCATTTGTGCTCACCGACATCTACCGGCCGGGCGAATTGCCCGGACGGATCTCGCCAGCGCGCTTCATTCTGGCGCTCCTGGCAGTGGGTTTTGCGCTGCGGCTCGCGCTGATCCCCTTTCACACCTGGCTCACCCATCTGGTGGATTACGCCGAACCACTGGTGGCGGCGCTGATCATCACGCTCCTGAACACCTCCAGCCTGCTCGTGCTGATCCTGGTCTTCCAGAGCTATCCGACCCTGCTCCTGGAGAGCGAAGGCGCCCACGGGGTGATGCGGCTGGGCGCGGTGGTCAGCGCGCTGACCGGCGGTCTGCTGGCCGTTGGGCCGGCCACATTGCGTCGCACGCTGGCCTATCTTATTCTCTACGATTGTGGTATGGTATTCTATGGTCTGGCATCGGTGTCGAGCATTGGTCTGGCCGGGGCGATCTTTGGCGCGTTGAACCAGACCCTGGCGGTAACTCTGCTCTTTGTCAGTTTGGGGTTGCTGGAGCGCCCCGACGGGCGCCCACCCGGTGTGACACGCCGCGATCTGTTGCGGCGCTGGCCGGTGGCGGGAGCGGGCTTTCTGGCAGGGGGCCTGGGGTTGATCGGGTTGCCGCCGCTCAACGGGGCGATGAGCCAGATCTTGATCTACCAGGCTGCTGCCCAGCGCGGATGGATCGAACTGCTGCCCCTGGTGCTGGCAACACTGCTGGCGGGCCTGGGGCTGGCCCGCGTCGCCGCCGAGCGCCTGCTCGGCCCGTCGGAAGTCGAGGGTGAGGAAGAGCCACCGTTGCTGGGGGAGATCGATCTGGACCGGCCGGCACCCCGGCGGCTCGCGCCGGAGCCACGCTCGACTGCGGTGCTGACCCTCGTGCTGCTGTTGCTGTGCCTGGGGATCGGGCTGTACCCGCAACCGTTACTGGCAACGATTGACGAGGCTATTCGCGGGTTGGCGTTTCTGCGGGCGCTGTAGCAGTGGGTAGTAGCATGGAATGGCTGGCGCTGTTGACCGCCGCGGTGATCTACCCGGGCTTGCTCACCGCCATCGGGCTTGGAGCGCTCTTCGGGTTGCTGGCGCATGGGCGCGCGCGCTGGCCTGCAGGCGACGGCTTCGCCTCCCGTGAGGGGTTGGCAGCGTTGGGGAGCGCGCCTGGCGCCGGGTTGGCCCTGGCAATGTTGCCCTGGCCGCTGCACCCCGCTGGTGGCGCAGCGGCCTGGCTGTGGGCCTGGGCGGGCTTTGAACTGGCCTTTCTCCTTCCTCTGACCCCTGCGCTGGCAACGGGCCTGCCCGTCGTGGTCCGGGCGGCCATTCGTGAGGCGCAGTTGGGGGTGCTGGCCCGGGCGGTGATCTGGCTGGCGCTTGGCCCGGCCCCGGCGGCTCACGGTGACTGGCGCCTCGCTACCGCCCCCGGGCATGGGCTGGCCCTGGCTGCGGCGCTGCTGGCGTTTCCCGCGGCGATAGGGTGGAGCCCCTTTGGCGCCGAGGAGAGTGTCACGCCAGGCGGGCCAACAGCCGGTCTGCCCGATGCTGCGCGCGCCCTCGATGCCTGGGCCCGCGACGTGCGCGCGGGGGCGCTCCTGGCGGCTATCATGGTTGCCGCGTTGCCGGTGGCGGTCAGTCTCCCCGGCCTGGGCCTGCTGGTGGCCGGCGCGGGCTTCGTGAGCACCGGTCTGATCTTGCGTCGTCTGGAGGGTCGCGTTCCCCGGCTGTCGCTGCCCGATGCGCTGCGCCTGGGCCTGGTGTGGGCCGTGCCGCTGGCTGCGCTGGCCGCAGTGGCCCTGAGCGCCGCGTAAACGCGCTGAAACGGCGGTGGCGCCATCCTGTAAAAGGGTGAGGAAGACGTGGCCGATGTCATCGAGATCGAGGAGCTGCACAAGGCCTATGGCAGCCTGCCGGTGTTGCAGGGGCTGAGCCTGCGCGTGGCGGCGGGCGAAGTCTACGGACTCCTCGGGCCAAACGGGGCCGGGAAGACAACCCTCATCCATCTCATGATGGGCTTTCTGCAGCCCAACCAGGGGCGCCTGCGGCTCCTCGGCAACGCTAATCTGGAACAGGTGCGCCCGCGGATCGGCTATATCCCTGAACGCCAGCGCTACCACACTCGTTACACCGCCCGCGAGTACCTGCGCTTCCTGGGTCAATTCAGCGGCCTGACCGGGGTTGCGTTGCGTGAGCGCGTCGAGCGGGAACTGGCAGCCGTGGGGTTGCTCTCCGCCGCCGACCGTAGCCTTGGCGCCTACTCCAAAGGCATGCTCCAGCGCCTGGGCGTCGCGCAGGCGCTGTTGAGCGACCCGGACCTGTTGCTCATTGATGAGCCGACCAGCGGCCTTGATCTGGCCGGGCAGCGTGAAGTGATTGACCTGCTTGCCAGTGTCCGCGATCTCGGGCATACGATCTTCCTCTGCACCCACTACTTGCAGGAGGTGGAACTCCTGTGCGACCGGGTGGGTGTGCTGGTGGGCGGACGGATCGCCGCCGAGGCCCGGTTGCGCGATCTGCGGGACGTTGCCACCAGTGTGCGCATTCGGGTCGGATCGCTCGATGCGGAGCTGCGCGCGCGACTGGAGAACCTTGGCGCTGGTGTGCGCTGCGATGCCCAGGGCGTGCGCCTCAGCCCGAACACGCCTGCGTTACAGGCCACCGTGTTGCGCGCGCTCCTCGACGCGGACGTGGCGATTATGGCCCTGGAGCCGCTGGAAAGCCCCCTGGAGCGGCTGTACCTCTGGGCGCTGCACAGCGTGCCACCCACCAGCGCCGAGGCGCGCGGCGTGCATGTGCCCTCGTGGGACCTCGAGGCGCTTGCTGAGCCGACCGCTGCGTCGCCGCCTGCCGACGAGTCTGCCAGTGCGAGCGACGCCCTCCTCAGCGAACTGCTGGGCCGTAACGAAGGCGATCGAGAGACGGAGGGCCGGCGGTGAACAGCCTCACACGGTTTTCTATGCGACTGCTGCGCTTTACTGGATTTACCTTGCTGGAGTATCTGCGCTCGGGGCGCGTCGCGATCGAGATAATCGCGACGCTCGCCGTGTACTTCGTGTTTCTTCGCCGTCCGATGGACGCGCCGTACTTTTTCAGCACGCTGGGGATCTTCACTCCGGTACTGGCGCTCTACACCACGGCGATCATCATCGGCCTGGGCGATCGCCCCCAGAGTTACGTGTCGCTCGCCCACGGAATCGGACGCGGCACGTACCTGCTGGGACTCTTCTTCAGCGCCTGCGCGATTGTGATGGGCGCCTACGGCCTGCTCAGCCTCGGCGTGGCGCTGTTGAACCCGCCGGTTGACATGAACCTCGGCGACTGGTTGCTCGGCACCTTGCCCCTGTTGCTCAACATCGGGCTGCTCGTGGCGTTGATGCTGCTCCTTTCGCCGCTCGTCCTCTCAACCGGGTGGCGCCTGCTGGTTCTGGGCCTGATCGCCCTGGCGTTTTCGAGCAACTTCATTGGCGGCGTGATGCTCGAAGCGATGCCCGAGTCGGGCCGGGCGCTGCTGCGGGCGGTGCAGGCCCTGGTGGGCGGCCTGCTGGTGCCGGCATTTTATGGTTTTCAGCTCGCAGTGACCCGCGACTACAGCACGCCGACGGCCTTCGCCAATCTGCTGGCTCAAGCCTCGCTCCTCGCCTCGCTGCTCGGCCTCTCGGTCTACGCATTGTCGCGAAGGGATGTGATATTTAGCAGCCAGTGAGCGGTCAATCCTCAACAGGCACGAAGGCGACCGCGTCAACCCACACCCCGCGGCGGTCATCGCCGGCCAGCGTGCTGGTGCTTACCAGTGCCGATCGGGGTTCCAGATCATACGTCCCCAGATCGATCCACCAGTTGCGCTCACGCTCCAGGTTGGTCGCCACCAGGCTCTCGCCATCGCGGTGGCGCACCAGGTAGCGCGCCTCACGCGTTTCGTCGAGGCCGTTGAGCGCATAGGGCACATAGGCCAGCACCCGGTAGCGCCCGGCGCCCGGCAACGCAGGGCGCCAGACTGCCACCACCGGGGCGCGCAGGGCGGCGGCAAGCCAGGGGCGCGCCACGCTGCCGGCGAAGCTCCCCGCCGCAAAGCGCGAGCCGCCGCCGTAGCCCACCTCATGCGTTTGCCACGCGCCCGCAGCACTAAACCCGGGGCCGCCATCGTCCACCACAACCACCCCTGGGGGTGGCGGGCCGCACGGTGAAGGCATATCCTCCCAGAGCCAGACGCTTACCTGACCCGCCGGACTCCGCGCCCACGGGTCGGCGTCCGTGCCGCACCAGCCGTAGGGGTCCACATCACGGCCAAGGTACTGCACCTGGAAGTGCAGGTGGGGACCCAGGGCGCAGCCGCTCTCGCCAGCAACGCCAAGCGCATCGCCGCGGGCCACGGTCTGGCCGGCAGTGACGGCGATGCTGGCCAGGTGCCAGTAGAGTGTGCGGTAGCCGTTACCGTGGTCAACGATCACAGCGCGGGCCGGCGTGCCGCAGCCATCGTCGGAGTTACCGGCGAAGGTCACCACGCCAGCGGCAGCGGCGAGGACCTTGTCGGGGGGCTGCATGCCGTAATCCCAGCCGGTGTGCCCGTCGTAGGCAAAGGCGAGATCGGTTTCGGCGCGGCCCCAGTAGGTCAGGAGCGAGCCGTTCTTTTGCAGGAAGGGCGCATCGTGATCGAAAAAAGACGTTACAGGGAACGCGCGCTCCATGGGTCGGGCCAGAAAGGGCTGCGCGGGAGCGGGCCAATCGGCGGGTGGATCGCGCGGGTCGTCGAAGAGGCGGGTATAGCTGCCAACCAGGCCATCGAGGCGCACGCCAAGGCCACCAGGCGCCACCGTGGGCGCGAGCACCCGCGCTAGCACGTAGCGGCTCAGGGGCAGATCGGCGGCCACCTCCTGCCGCGACCCGTCGGCGAAGGTCAGTGGGGGCAGCGCCCCGGGGCCGCGAAGAGCATAATCGCGGATGGCCCACCGCAGCTCGCGGGCGGCCCAGCGGAGCTGGCTGTAAAGACCACGTCGCCCGCCCCCATCGCCGCGATACCCCATGGCCCAGGCCAGTTGTTCAAGACCGGCCCGGCGACTGCTCACCAGGCCGCTCTGGAGATCGAGCAGGGCGAGCAGCAGGCGCGGGTTGAGGCTGTAGAGGCTGCTCAAACCCACCAGTGTGTCGCTGAAAGACTGGGAACGATCGCCGACCTGAAAGCGCACGCTTGCCAGCGGGCTGCCGCGAGCTTCGAGAAACGCCTGGATTTCCGGGCCGTTGAAGTTGTGCTCGTAGCTGAGTCGGCGTGGATCGAAGAGCGGATCGCGAGGCGCGACGCTTGCCACGGTGGGTGTCGGCAGAGGCAGTGGCGTCGCCGTGGGCAGAGGGGACGGCGTGGTCGGGCGCGCGGCCACAGGGCTAGCAGATGGGGATGGAACCGGCGTGGCCAGCGGGGGTGGCGCGGCGCATGCCGTCAGCACAAAGGCCAGAAGGGCGAATAACCCGCGGAACGGCTTCATAACGCCAGGCAGAATAGCCGAACTGGCCGAATTGGTCAAGGCGCAGTTCAGGAGCGCCATCCGGCCCCGAGGTGAAAATACGGGGAAACCGGGTTTCCCCATACCCCTGCCTGTGAGGGTGCCAGCCGCTCCCAACAGCGGTTGGGAAATGGGGAAACCGGGTTTCCCCAACCCCCTCCCTGAGGGGAGGGTTTGGGAGGGCGCAGCCCTCCCAAAAACCCCGTCAGGGCAACCGCCTCAGCGCTGCAACACGCCGCGCAGGCGCGCAACCAGATCCTCAACCAGGGCGCGCATCTCGGCCACCGCCTCTTCCACGGTTGCGCGGCCTTCGCTGAGACTATCCTCGTTTGGCGTGATCAGCCAGAGGACCAGATAGAGGATCAGGCCCACGCCATTGAACAGGGACAGGAGCACGAACCCGATCCGCACAAACAAAGGGTCAATGCCAAAATATACCGCCAGGCCGCCGGCAACCCCGGCGATCAACCGGTCGCCACGGCTGCGAGTGATGCGCTTGCCATTCATTGTGGACCTCCTCTCGTGCTGCCCGCCGGCCAGATGTCGGCGGGTCCACGTGTCTGCCCCTACGACGTGGGAAGGGCGTGGAATGTTGCGGAGGAGCGCCTGGCCAGCGCCCTATTCCTCCCACTCAATGGTCACGAAGATTTCACCATCGCGGAGGCTAACCGGATAGGTGGGAATACGCAATCCGACGGGCGGCACAATGCTCTTGCCGGTGCGCACATTGTAGGCCCAGCCATGCCAGGGGCAGGTGATCGTCTCGCCGATCAGCGCGCCTGCCGAAAGCGGACCGCCTTCGTGGCGGCAACTATCTCCAAAGGCGTAGATCGTCCCTCCCACATTCGCCAGCGCGATGGGCAGGCCATCTACCTCCACATACAGCAACCGTCCCGGTGGCAGATCAGCCAGGGCGGCAACACGCACCACTTCAACAGCCATTGGCACCTGCCGCTTTCAGCCAGGGTTGACCTGCGATTATTATAGCCCCTGGGAGCGGAAGAGTGTGGGAATGCTTATTCCTGGGAGGGCGCAGCCTTCCCAAACCCTCCCCTCAGGGAGGGGAATGGGGAAACCCGGTTTCCCCATGTTTTCACCCCAGCCCTGACGATCTTCCTCTGGTTGACAGCGGTTACACCAATAGGGTACAGTTACAAAACCACGACATCGCCATCCGCGAGGTACCGTATGTCACCCATCGCCATCAACCAGCGTCAGCTCGAGACCCTCAGCCAGTTGCTGATCGCGGGCGGTCATCACGATGTTACCGACCTGCTCGCAGCGTCGCTCGAACGCCTGATTTCTTTCTGGCCCGCTCGCGCTGGCGCGCTCTTATATGTCAGCCCCTATGGCGAAACGGTTCGCTACACCCAGGGCCCGCTCGACGAAGAGGCGCGCACGCTGATCGAACAGGCGCGGCAGGGGTTCACCCGCCGCGCCGAGGGCGGCGAGCCGATCGTCGGGAGCTATTCGCTCGACGATGGGCGCGATCTGATCGAGTTGCCCCTGCAAAGCGGCAGCCAGGGCGTCGGTCTACTGCATCTGGTGGTGGAGGGCCAGGATGCCGAGGGTCGCGAGAGCGCCCCGCCGCTTGATGAAGATCTGCTGGTGCTGCTGGTGCGGGCCATTGGCGGTGAAGCCGACAAAATCGCCATGCTGCGCCGGGCCGAACGCGATCTGCGCGAGTTACACCTGCTCTACGAAATCGGGCAATCGCTGGCGGTCAATCTCGATCTGCCCAGCCTGCTCAATGACATCAAGCTGCGCGTGCCACCCGTCGTCGGGGCGGAGCGTTGCTCGATCTTCTTGCTCGATGAAGCCACCAATGAACTGGTGCTGGAGTTGCCCCACGAACAGCGCATCTACCGCATGCCCGCCGATCGCGGCATCGCCGGCTGGGTGGTGACGCACGGCCTGGGGCAGATTGTCAACGACGTGGAGCAGGATAGCCGCTGGTACGATGCCATCGGTCGTGAGGCCGACTTCGTCACCCGCTCTATCGCCTGTGTGCCGATGCGCTTGAAGGAGCGCACTATCGGCGCGATGCAGTTGCTCAACAAGATCGATGGACGGGGGTTCTCTGAACAGGATCTGCAGTTGCTGACCACCCTGGCCGCGCAGGCCGCCATCGCTATCGAAAACGCGCGTCTCTACCAGAGCCTGAAGCAGGAACACGAGCGCCTGCTGCACAAAGAGGCCGAGGTGCGCCATGCGATCGCCCGTGATCTGCACGATGGTCCCGCGCAGAGCATTGCCGCGATTGCGATGAACATCGAGTTCATCAAAAAGCTGTTCCACGCCATGCCCGAACGGGTGCCCGACGAACTCGACACCCTCGCGGAACTGGTCAGCAAGACGACCTACGATATCCGCACGCTGTTGTTTGAGCTTCGTCCGCTGGGTCTGGAAACGCAGGGTCTGCTCCCCACCCTGCAACAGTACGTCGAGCGCTGGCGCGATCCCTCAGGGGTAGGCATTCAACTGCGGCTGGAGGCGCCGCCGAATATGCCGCGCCTGGCCCCGGAGAAAGAGACGGCAATCTTCATTATCATTCAGGAGGCGGTGAACAACGCGCGCAAACACGCTCGCAGCGACACGATTACCATCTACCTGTATGAGGAAGAAGGGGTGCTGGTTGCCAGCGTGCGCGATCGTGGCCGTGGCTTCAACCTGGCTGCGGTCGAGGCAATCTACGTCAATCGGGGTAGTCTGGGGTTGTTGAACATGAAGGAGCGCGCGCGGTTGATCGGGGGTGATCTGCGCATCAAATCCGAGCAGGGCCACGGGACGACCGTGGAGCTGCGCGTCCCTCTCGGGTGATGCGGGGCTGTCGGGTTCGCACGCGCGTGCTGGGAGAGCCTGGCCGTTCCAGACGTTTCTATCCTGAGGTGAAAATAGCCCGCCCGCGGGAGGGTGTGGGAGGGCGCAGCCCTCCCAGGAAACAACCCGCCAGCGGGGAGGGTGTGGGAGGGCGAAGCCCTTCAAAGGGTTTCACCTGCTCTGGAATGGGCTTCCTGCGACGCAGAGGGGAAATGGGCCAACGAATGGGAAACGAATAAACGA
>CAKZKA010000272.1 GCA_937120965.1 uncultured Chloroflexota bacterium | reverse complement strand
AAAATAGTATTGTTCTTGGGAGGGCTGCGCCCTCCCAAACCCTCCCCGCTGGCGGGTTGTTTCCTGCGAGGGCTTCGCCCGCCCCCCCCCAGGGAGGGGGTTGGGGAAACCCGGTTTCCCCATATTTTCACATCAGCCGTCCCTGCGGCTACGCCGCACAAAGCCAGAATGAAAATAGTATTGTTCTTGGGAGGGCTGCGCCCTCTCAAGCCCTCCCCGCTGGCGGGTTGTTTCCTGCGAGGGCTGCGCCCGCCCTAACCTGCCCCCGGGCAGGGGGTGCGGACGAGTGCGCTGGTTCATCCAGCGGCGCCGTCGGGTCGGATCTGCAAGAGCACTTTCATCGCTCCCTGAGCCGCGGCGAAGGCGGCGACGCCATCGCGCAGGTCGTAGCGCGCGCTGATCAGCGGCGCAGTATCAATCAGGCCGCGTTCGAGCAGGCGCAGGGCCGGCGCGAACGGGCCGCAGCGCGAGCCGATCAGGGTGATTTCATCCACCACGAGCATCGTCAGGTTCAGTTCGGAGGGAGCGTGAAAGGTGCTCTTGAGCACCAGGCGGCCCCGCGGTCGCACCAGCGCGCGCGCCGTGGCCAGGCCGGCAGGTTGCCCGGTACAATCAACCACCACATCGAAGCGCTCGTCGGCCACCTCCGCGGCCCTGACGCAACGCACCCCCTGGCGGCGATACAGCTCCCAGCGCTCCGGATGCCGCCCCACCAGCGTCACCGCGCAGCCCGGCAGCCGCAGGACCTGCACGATCATTGCCCCGAGCTTGCCATCGCCAACCACGGCGACCTGGTCGCCGGGCCGAAGATGGCACTGTTCCAGGATCTCGAGCGCGGCGGCCAGGGGTTCAACCCAGACCGCCGCTTCATCGCTGATCGTCTCGGGAACGGCATGGAGGCAATGGATCGGCAGCGACACCAGTTCGGCCATGGCCCCATCGCGCCGGTCAATCCCCAGGGTTGTGCGCTGCGGACAGTGCGTGTAGTCACCGCGCCGGCAGGTGGGGCAGCGCAAACAGGCCGCATTGATCTCGCCCACCACGCGCCGCCCGATCCACGCGGGGTCCTCGCAGGCCACCACGGTGCCAACAAACTCGTGACCGAGCACCCCGCGAAAGCCCATGTAGCCGCGGGTAATTTCGATATCGGTGTTGCAGATACCGGCCAGATGCGGACGAATCAGGGCCTCGCCAGGAACCAGGGCAGGCTCAGGATAGTCGGTCATGAAGCGAAGCGCGCCGTCGAAGAGTAAAGCTTGCATACCGCGTGCCTCTATCCGCAGGCCGGCGTCAATCAAATGGACGTTACGAATGTACTCCAGTATAGCCCACGCGGGCGGGCTATGTTCACCTCAGAGTCAGACACGCCGCTCGCATTCGTTTATTCGTTTCCCATTCGTTGGCCTATTTCCCCTCTGCGTCCCAGGAAGCCCATTGCAGAGCAGGTGAAACCCTCTGAAGGACCTAGCCCTCCCAAACCCTTCCCGCTGGCGGGTTGTTTCCTGGGAGGGCTACGCTCTCCCGAACCCTCCCGGGGAGGGGTATGGGGAAACCAGGTTTCCCCATACCCCAACCGCCGTTGGGGGCGCCTGGCGCCCCAGCCGGCAGGGGTGTGGGGAACCCCGGGTTCCCTATGTTCACGTTAGACGGTCATACGCATGGCGCACATCGCCGCGATGACCATGGGGTATCTCTGGGAGGACCGCCCCCTCCCTGGCCCTCCCCCGCTGGGGGAGGGAACCGGGCGCCTCCCCGCAGGGAGGGGGGCGGTTC
>CAKZKA010000271.1 GCA_937120965.1 uncultured Chloroflexota bacterium | reverse complement strand
ACCCTCCCCGCCGGGAAGGAAACGCTCCTCACGCGGGGTTCACTACCTCCGCCAGGGCAGCCATAAAGCCCTGATTCTGCTCCTCTGTGCCGAATGACACCCGAATGACACCGGGCAGCCCCCAGCCCGCCAGCGGCGTCACCGTGAAGCCACGGACGCTCAGGGCCTCGCTCACCGCTGCGTCGTCGCCCACCGGCACGGCGACGAAGTTCGTCCGGCTGGGGATCGGCCTCAGTCCCAGGGCCTGCAGTTCGCGCGTGAAAAAGGCCCGGCAGCTATCGGCGTACTCCCGGCTGCGGGCCACGTGCTCGTCGTCCTCCAGCGCGGCCAGGCCGGCGATCTGGGCCAGCAGGTTCACGTTGAAGGTGGGTCGGGCCCGCTCGAGGTAGGCGATGACCTCGGGGTGGCCGTAGGCGTAGCCCAGGCGCAGCCCGGCCAGACCGTAGATCTTGGCGAAGGTCCGCAGCAGGATCAGGTTTGGGCGCCCGGCGCGGATCTCCGGCAGCAGGTCGGGGTAGTCGGGGCCGGCGGCGAACTCGACGTAGGCTTCGTCCATCACGATGAGCACATCCTCGGGCACACGCCGCACAAAGGCAAAGACCGTGTCGGCACTGACGGCTGTGCCGGTGGGGTTGTTGGGGTTGCATACGAACACCAGTCGGGTGCGAGGCGTGATCGCCGCGGCCATTCCTTCCAGGTCGTAGGTGTAAGCCCGCAGCGGCACCCGCACCGGCGTGGCGCCCATCTCCAGCGTCCGCAGCAAGTAACTGATGAACGTCCCCTCGGCCAGCACCACCTCGTCGCCCGTCTCCAGAAACGCCAGACAGAGCAGCAGGATCAGTTCGTCGGAACCGTTGCTGCAAGTCACATGGGTCGGCTCCAGACCGGCCCGGATGGCGAGGGCCTGGCGTAGCGCCAGGCTCCCCGCGTCGGGGTAGCGATGGACGCCGGTGATCGCCGTCTGGAGCGCGGCGAGGGCCCGCGGCGAAGGGCCGAGCGGATTCTCGTTCGACGACAACTTGACCACCGCGGTCGCCGGGCCGCCCAGCAGTCTGGCCGGCTTGTAGGCGGGTAGTCCACGAATGTGCTCCTTAAAGCGCATGGTGTTCCTTCTTCTGACCAGGTTCGTAGCAGACTTCCCCTTCACAGCGTTCCCCCCGGCGGGGGGAGGAGGCCGGCGCCCCCGCCCTCACCCGCCGTTCTGGCCCCCCGGCGCTTCCCGGGCCGGCTTCTGCTGGAGCGGCAGGGTGAACACGAAGCTGCTCCCGGCGTCTTCGACACTTTCTACCCAGATCCGCCCGCCGTGCATCTGCACAAACTGCCGGCTGAGATAGAGGCCCAGGCCCAGACCTTCGGCGCGGCTGTTGCGTGCCCGATAGTAGCGCTGGAACAGGCGCGTTTGCTGCTCGGGAGGAATGCCGGCGCCCTGGTTCGTCACCCGCACCAGCACCCCCGGACCGCCGAGCCCGCGCGCCTCATCGCTTTCGGCATCGAGGAGCCGCAGGCTGACGGTAATCTCGCTCTCCGCGGGGCTGTACTTGATCGCGTTTCCGATCAGGTTGGTCAACACCTGTCTGATCCGCAGCGAGTCGCACTCCACAACCAGATCCTCGGCGTCGTGCAGCAGCACCAGGGTGCGGTTCCCGGCCGCCGGGCGCTGCTGGTCGAGCACCTGGGTAACCAGGTGCAGCAGGTTGACCCGCTGGATCTGCAGGTCGAGTTGTCCGGCGTCAATGCGTGACACGTCGAGCAAATTGTCCACCATGCGCAGCATATGGGTCACCTGCTGCGAGAGGATGGTCAGGCCGTGCAGATCGCGGGGATCGGCCTCGCTGCGCTGCTGCTCGCGGCGCAGCAGCAGGTCGGCGTAGGAACGCACGGCGGCCAGGGGGCTGCGCAGTTCGTGGGCGGCCACGGCGAGGAACTCGTCCTTGGCCCGTTCGAGCTTCTGGCTGGTGGTGACATCGCGGAAGACGACCACGGCGCCCTCGATCGTGCTATCGTCGGCGCGGGTTGGCGCCCCGGAGAAGCTCATCACCGTCTCGTCGCCGCTGGCGCCACGGAGGATCAGGCGGTAGTCCTGGAACACCTCACCGGCGAGGGCGCGGGCAAAGGGCAGTTGTTCGAGGCTGAGGCGTCGGCCCTCCATATCGCGCATACGGTAGAAATCGGGCATCTCGGCCAGCGGTTGCTCGAAGGGCAGCGAGTCGAGGCGCAGCAGGCTGAGCGCGGCGTCGTTGGCCATGGTCAGGCGACCGCGCGCATCGCACAGCAGCACCCCCTCGGCGATTGACGCGATCACCGTATTGAGCTTGCGCCGCTCACTCTGACTGTCGGCGTAGAGGCGCACGTTGGCGATAGCGAAGCCGACCTGGTTGCAGATCGGCATGAGCATCTCCTTATCGGCGTGCCGGCTCAGGTCACAGTCGCTGTACAGCGCCAGCACCCCCGCCACCGTGCCACCGGCCAGTAAGGGGAAGTAGGCGCAGGAGTTCAGGCCGTGGGCCAGAAAGACGCCTTCGCCGCGCTCTTCGAGCAACGGACGCAGCATCGGTTGCCCGTAGTGGACCACCTCGGCAAACGGCGCCTCGGCCATGGGCAGGTGCCTGAGCGCCTCGATGCAGTCTGGTGGCAGACCGTGCTGCGCGGCGAGATCGAGCCGGTCGAGGGCGGGTTCACGGAGCAGCAGCGCGCCGCGCGAGCCGGGCAGCAGATTCACCACCACATCGAGCACGCTGCGCACCAGATCGTCGAGATCGGCGGCTGTGGAAATCGCGGTAACCACCGCATCGAAGGCCTTCAGGCGCCGCTCGCTCCGCTGAGTCTCAGCGTACAGTTGCGCGTTCTTCAGCGCCGAGGCGACCAGGTTGGCAAAGGTTTGCAGCACAGGGAGATCGGCGCGCTCCAGGGGGCGCCAGCTTGCCTCGCCGGTGGGACCGAGGTTGAGCAACTCCAGCACGCCGAGGGTCTCCACGCCCACGCGGAGGGGCACGGCGACAACCGTCAGGTTGCGCGGCAACTGTTCCCCCAGTTGCTGGAACAGGGCGGCATTGGGGGAAGTGACCGCGACCTGCTCGCTGGTGGCGCGGTAGCCCAGCGGCGTCTCGACGAACTGCGGCTCCAGGCGCTGGAAGGCCAGCCCGGCAATGCCCTCGCCCGAACGCAACGAGGAGGCCGCGAGCAGTTGCGCCGTCTGCGGCGCCAGCGGGAGGCCCGCCACCGAGTTAGGTCGCAGCCGACCATTGTGGTTGATCCACAGAATGCCCGCCTGCACTGAGGGCAGGGCCTCGACCAGATGCGCCACCAGGCCGGCCTGGATCTCCTGGGGATCCAGCACCGCGACCAGGTACGAAGAGAGTTGCAGCAGGCTGCTGACCTGGTCCGTCATCATCGGCGGGGGGGTGGATGGCGGCTGTGGTGGCGAGGCCGTTTTCGCCGCGCGTGTGCGCCGCTCGCGCCGTCGGGTCGGCTCCCGTTCGGTCATCGGCTAGCCCTCCCCTCGTAGTGACCAGGCCACGGCGCGGCGCACCCCTTCCTCGAGCGGCACGCGCGGGGTGAATCCCAGCAATTCGCGCGCCAGGGTGATGTCGGCGACGTAGTAGGTTACCTCTCCGGGCCGCTTCACCGGCTCGACAATGATCTCCGGCTGCACCCCCAGCGCCTCGCCGATCAGCTCTGCCAGCCGCACCAGCGAGTTACCCTGCCCATAGGCCAGATTGATCGTTCGATTCACCACCTCGCCGGCCAGCAGCCGCTGCATACCCCGCACGATACCGTCTACACAATCGTCCACATACGTGAAATCCAGCACCTTTTCGCGACCATAGACCGTTACCGGTTCGCCCCGGCTCAGGCGGCGAATGAAGAGCGGAATAACCCGCTCCATGCGTTCGATGTCGGTGTCGTAGCGCCCGTAAACGTTGGAAAAGCGAAAGACCAGGTAACGCACGCCGTAGCAGCGGGCGTAGGAGTAGATCAGCGCCTCGCCGGCGATCTTCGAGGCCGAGTAGGGGCTCTCGGTATAGCTAAAATCGGCGCGGTGTTCTTCCGTAAGATAGCGCCGGATGTCGCCGTACACCTCGCGCGAAGACGAGAAGACGATCGGCAGGCCGTTGGCGCGGCAGTATTCCAGCACGTTGAAGGTCAGGTTGATGTTCTCGAGCGCCCGATGGGGTTGCTCAACCAGGTCGTACACCTTGGCATTGGCTGCCAGATGCGCCACGATATCGCAGGGAGGGTAAGGCGCCCCTCCGATGCCGCCGCGGAACTCGCGCTGGGGGGCGGCCAGGTCCTGGAGCAGAGTGGGGAACGCGTCGGTCCAGGGATTAACGCGGCGATCAACGCCAAAGACGCTGTGGCCATCGGCCAGCAAGCGCAGCGCCAGATTCGTGCCGATCTGCCCGCTGGAGCCGGTGATCAGGACGCGCATAGGCAATCAGAGCGTTGCATGCGGACGCGCCTCGATCGGCGCAGCACCCTGCAACTGCCGGGGCAGGGCACGCGCTATAGTATACCAGCTTTATGGGGGCGATACGCAGACGCAGGTGGGATGTCGGCACGCGCATCCCGCCCCGCGAGAGGGGGCTGTACGAGCGGACAGACCATCTTCGAGGGCCGCTTAGCTTGCTCTCATAGAGCTTATGCAGGAGCGCGCCTCCCCGGAATAGTAAGGTGCGCTTCTCGCATTCGTTTATTCGTTTCCCATTCGGTGGCGAATCTGTTCCCCCCGCATCCGCCTGCACACCGAAGGAAACCGCCGGCTCGACCCACAGGCATGCTTGGCGAACCTTCTCGCCTCGCCTCCCTGAGGCGTTCTGTTCCGTCAGGAAAGCCTGCTCAGATCAGGTGAAACCCTTCAAAGGGTGAGGGCTTCCAGGGCGTCCTTGCGACCTATCTCCCGCATGCGCCTGCCTGTGTTCTGTCCGCCCCTGAGGTGAAAATAACCCGCGCGCGGGAGGGTTTGGGAGGGCGCAGCCCTCCCAGGAAGCAACCCGCCAGCGGGAAGGGTGTGGGAGGGCGCAGCCCTCCCAAGAAAAATCCATTTTCATCTGAGGTGAAAATAACCCGCGCGCGGGAGGGTGTGGGAGGGCGTAGCCCTCCCAAGAAAAATCCATTTTCATCTGAGGTGAAAATAACCCGCGCGCGGGAGGGTGTGGGAGGGCGCAGCCCTCCCAAGAAAAATCCATTTTCATCTTGTCGTTGTGCGGCGCAGCCGCATGGATGACTGAAGAGAGCGCGACCCGGATGTTCCTATGAGGCGTGCTGCAATGGGGGATAGGCATCGGCTGTCTGCCGCTGGTGCGCTGCCCGATCCGGCATGTGCAGGCCATTGCCGCTGACCACTCCATGCGGACCGGCCGCGCCATTGAGCAGTTCGTTGATGCCGCCGAGCAATCGGCACAGCAACTGTTCCAGCGTCACCACCTGCTCATCGGAAAAGGAGCGCAGCATCAGCGCCATATCCTCGCGGCGGGCCTGCTCGACCCGGCCCAGCAGCGCCTCCCCCTGCGGGGTAAGCGTCACCTGAACCACCCGCCGGTCGTCCAGGTCGCGTACCCGCCCCACCAGGTGCTCGACGATCAGGCGATCCACAATACCGGTCAGCGTACCTGCCGATTGCTGGGTAATCTCGGCCAGTTCGCTCATCCGGCAGGTGCCGGCGTTACGAATAGCAAAGAGGGTCACCATCTGCGGCAGGGTCAGACCGATGTCGGGCCGGCTCAAGGTCTGGAGCAGTTGTTTGTGGCTCTGCCAGATGAGCTGACGGATCAGTTCGTCAATCGCGGCGATGTGTTGGGAGCGGTCATCATCGTTGTGCATAGGACCCTCTGCACCCAGGTGGCCGGTGCGGGGCGCGAACGGCGCGCCGTCGGTCCCTGAATTATTCTTGCAATAAATATTTAAATCCTCTTGTATTTTATCCTAATAGCAACATCATGTCAATATCTTGCACAGAACGCAACATGATTTTGCAAATCTCCGCCCCCTGCCCGTAGCTTCCGGCGGTGGGGTTGGGGCTTGCCCCAACGACGTTGCATAGGCCCTGATCCGGTTTATCTTCCCCCATCGCCGCCCATCTTGTGGTACAATACTCTGGAGTATTCGGGGCCTTTCCCCTGCTTTTGCGTATCATTGACAAAACAATCCGCAGGTGATATCATCCTCTTTCGCGATTGGTCAGCCAGAGTGTGGCTCTCCAGAGTTGCGGATGAGCCTGCCATAGCGCAACGGGTTATTGACCATCCTTGTCTCTTCACCACGTGCTGCCCGGCACAGCGCGTGCCACTAATTTGCCTGCTCTTGTCGCGCCAGTTCTGAGACTGTCCCCCGGTCGGGGCGTCTCCAGGACCGGCTATTCTGCTTTTTACCCACGCCCGCCTGCAGCGTCGCTTCCGAACGCTGTTGCCCGACGATCGCCTGCCAACGATTCATGAATGAGGTGAGTATGCCCCCGTTGATTGAGTCCGTGGTGCTTCAGCCGTTGATCGCGCCGATTGACCAGGGTGTGAACGGGCGACGCCTCCGCCGCATCGAACGCCGCTCCTTTGCCCGCATCCACGACGCGATCGAGTTGCCGCGCCTGATCGAGACCCAAGTCAACAGTTTTGAGTGGTTCCGCCGCGAAGGTCTGCGTGAACTCTTCGAGGAGATCTCGCCGATTACCGATTTTACGGGCAAGAACCTCGAATTGCACTTCAAGGACTACCAGTTCGGCGAACCGCGCTACGATGAGTTCCAGTGCCGCGAGCGCGATCTGACCTATGCCGCGCCCCTGCGCGTCAATGTCGAGTTGCGCATCCTCAGCACCGGCGAGATCAAGGAGTCGGAGATCTTTCTCGGCGACTTTCCGGTGATGACTGATAATGGCACGTTTATCTATAACGGCGCCGAGCGCGTGGTGGTCTCGCAGTTGATCCGCTCCCCCGGCGTCTATTTTAAGGACGAAAAGGAGCCGACCAGCGGGCGCTCGCTCCACTCCGCCAAGTTGATCCCCAATCGCGGCGCCTGGCTGGAGTTTGAGACCAACAAGCGCGATGTGATCAGCGTCAAGGTCGATCGCAAGCGCAAGATCCCTGTAACCATCCTCCTGCGGGCCATTATGGCCTGGCAGGCCGATGATCAGGGCAATGGCCGCTGGGCGCCCGATAATGAGCTTGACCAGTACGGCCATAATGAGCATATCCTGCAACTGCTGCACCACGTTGATACCGTCCCCGAGCATCCCTATGTCCAGGCAACCCTGGATAAGGACCCGGTGCACAATAGCAAAGAGGCGCTGCTCGAGCTGTACAAGCGCCTGCGCCCCGGCGATCCGCCGACCCTCGACAACGCCCGCTCGTTGCTCGAGTCGCTGCTGTTCAATCCGCGCCGCTACGATCTGGCCCGGGTTGGGCGCTATAAGCTCAATAAGAACCTCTGGGAGCGCGATGGACGCCGCGATGGCGCCGCCAACGCGCCCAATCTTCAGGTGCGTGTCTTGCTGCCGCGCGACATCTTCAAGATCGTCGAGCAGATGATCTTGCTCAATAATGGCCACGGTCGCGCCGATGATATCGACCACCTCGGCAATCGCCGCGTGCGCACCGTGGGCGAACTGATCCAGCAGCAGTTCCGTGTCGGTCTCCTGCGCCTCGAGCGTGTGGTCAAGGAGCGTATGTCGCTCCAGGATCCTGAGAGCGCGACCCCGAACGGCCTGATCAACATTCGCCCCGTTGTGGCCGCCATGCGCGAGTTCTTCGGCGGTTCGCAGTTGAGCCAGTTTATGGACCAGACCAACCCCCTGGCAGAACTGACCAATAAGCGCCGCCTTTCCGCCCTCGGTCCCGGCGGCCTCTCCCGCGACCGCGCCGGCTTCGAGGTGCGCGATGTGCACCATAGCCACTACGGGCGCATCTGCCCGGTCGAGACGCCTGAAGGCCCCAACATCGGCCTGATCGGGACGATGTCCACCTTTGCCCGGGTCAATGAGATGGGCTTCCTGGAGACGCCCTACCGTAAGGTCTACAACAGCGTCGAGAATGCCCCGGTCTGGAAGGAGCGCGGCCTGCTAATGCGCGATGTGCGCGATCTGCGCACCGGGGAATTGATCGCCGCTCGGGGTTCGCGGGTGGACGATGCCACCGCCAGACGCATCGCCGTGGGCCTGCTGCGTGGTCAGATCCTGCGCGACGATGTGGTTGACCCGGATACCGGCGCGGTCGTCGCCGAAGCCGGTACCGAGGTGAATCGCGCCCTTGCCGAGAAGATCGCCGATTTGCCGATCAAGACCATTCGCATCCAGCCGGTTGTGTCCCAGGAAACGGAGTACCTCTCCGCCGACGAGGAGGACCGCTTCGTTGTCGCTCAGGCCAACGCGCCCCTCGATGAGTATAACCGCTTCGTTCAGCCGACGGCCTCGTGCCGCTTCGCCGAGAAGTTTGTGCAGGAACGGGTCGAGCGCATTGATTATATGGACGTGTCGCCCAAGCAGGTGGTGAGCGTCTCTACGGCGCTGATCCCCTTCCTGGAGCACGATGACGCCAATCGCGCCCTGATGGGGTCGAACATGCAACGGCAGGCCGTGCCCCTGCTGCGCCCCGATGCGCCTATCGTCGGCACCGGGATGGAATACCGCGCTGCGCGCGACTCGGGGCAGGTGGTGGTGGCGCGCAAGCCCGGGGTGGTCGTCGTGGCGACCGGCGATCGCATTGTGGTGCAGGAGGACGATGGCTACGAGCGCGAGTATCGCCTGCGGAAGTTTATGCGCTCCAACCAGGATACCTGCATCAACCAGCGGCCCGCCGTGGTGCGCGGCCAGAAGGTGCAGGCCGGCGAGGTGATCGCTGATAGCTCCTCCACCGATAATGGCGAACTCGCCCTCGGCCAGAATGTGCTGGTTGCCTATATGCCCTGGGAGGGCGGGAACTTCGAGGATGCCATCCTGGTTTCCGAGCGCCTGGTGCGCGAGGATATCTTTACCTCGATCCATATCGAAAAGTATGAGGTCGAGGCCCGCGATACCAAGCTCGGCCCGGAGGAGATCACCCGCGATATTCCCAATGTCGGCCAGGATAGTCTGCGTAATCTTGATGAGCGCGGGATTATCTACATCGGCGCTGAGGTGCAACCGAATGATATTCTCGTGGGTAAAATTACACCCAAGGGCGAGACCGATCTCACTGCCGAGGAGCGCCTCCTCCGCGCTATTTTCGGTGAGAAGGCGCGCGAGGTGAAGGACAGCTCGCTGCGCGTGCCCAACGGGGTGCGCGGTAAGGTCATCGATGTCAAGGTCTTCTCGCGCAACGAAGGCGCCGAGCTGCCCGTCGGCGTGAACCAGACCGTGCGCGTGCTGCTCTGCCAGAAACGCAAGATCAGCGCTGGCGACAAGATGGCCGGTCGCCACGGGAACAAGGGTGTGGTCAGTCGTGTGCTGCCGGTGGAGGATATGCCCTTCCTCCCCGATGGCCGCCCGGTGGATATTATCCTCAACCCCATCGGCGTGCCGTCGCGTATGAACATCGGACAGATCCTCGAGACCCACCTGGGCTGGGCTGCCGCGCGCCTGGGCTACCGCGTGGCCACCCCGGTCTTCGATGGCGCCCACGAGGAGCAGATCAAGGCTATGCTCCGCGAGGCCGGTCTGCCTGAAGATGGGAAGGTGACCCTCTACGACGGACGCACCGGTGAGAAGTTCGACCATCCCGTGACCGTGGGCTATGCCTATATGCTCAAGCTGGCCCACCTGGTGGAGGATAAGATCCACGCCCGCTCGACTGGTCCGTACAGTCTGGTCACCCAGCAACCGCTCGGTGGCAAGGCGCAGTTCGGCGGTCAGCGCTTCGGCGAAATGGAGGTCTGGGCCCTGGAGGCCTACGGCGCCGCCTATACCCTCCAGGAGATGCTCACCGTGAAGTCCGACGATGTGGTTGGCCGGGTGAAGACCTATGAGGCTATCGTCAAGGGTGAGCCGATCCAGGAGGCCGGTGTGCCCGAGAGCTTCAAGGTGCTCATCAAGGAACTGCAATCCCTCGGCTTGAGTGTCGAGGTGCTCAGTGAAGATGAGAAGCCAGTGGAACTGACCGACGATATTGACGGCGATATGGCCGCCCTGGACGGCATCAACCTGTCGGGGATGGAACGCGGCGAGTTCTAAAGGCGAAGCGGTCGCTCCACAGCGCTACATAGCCCGTCCGCAGGAGGGTCTGGCCCTGCCAGGCCCTCCCAAACAAACCGGTGGCAGGATCACCAGGCGATGCGCGCGCGTTGCCGCGCATTTGCCGCCAGAGGAGTGCGCCCAATGCTCGAGATCAACGACTTTAATGCGATTCGTATCAGCCTGGCCTCGCCCGAGGACATCAGGGGTTGGTCGCATGGTGAAGTAACCAAACCTGAAACCATTAACTACCGCACGCTCAAGCCGGAGCGTGACGGTCTCTTCTGTGAACGAATATTTGGACCCACAAAGGACTGGGAGTGCTATTGCGGCAAGTACAAGAGGGTGCGCTACAAGGGCGTTGTGTGCGATAAATGTGGTGTTGAGGTCACGCGCGCCAAAGTGCGCCGCGATCGCATGGGGCACATCAACCTGGCCTCGCCGGTGAGCCATATCTGGTTCGTCAAAGGCACGCCCAGTCGCCTGGGGCTGTTGCTCGATATTTCGCCGCGTAACCTGGAGCGGGTGCTCTACTTCGCCTCGTATGTGATCGTCGAGGTGAAGGAGGATATGCGCCAGTTCACCCGCGAGCAGATCCAGGCCGAATATGCCGAGAAGCGTGAGAAGTTGCAGCGCCAGGCCGAGGAGAAGCGCATCGAACTCTCTACCCTGCTTACCCAGGACCTGGGGGGCATGGAGAGCGCCCAGGTTTCCACCCAGCGCCGCATCGAGGAGGACTACAAGCGCCTGCGTGAGGAGATCGTCGCTGAGGCCGAGAAGCTGCGCGAGCGGCTTGAGGAGATGAGCGGCGAGCCGGCCGATGAGGACGTGACCTTCCGCAGTACGGTGATCGTCGAGGAAGGCGAGACGATCACCGAGCGGGTGATCGATCAGCTCGATGAACTGGTCGATCAGGAGCTTGATGCCCTGGAGTCCCGTCGTCAGCGCGAGCTGGCCGACGCTGAGCTGTACACCGATGCCGAGCGCGAGCGCAAGGAGTACGAGGCTACCCAGGAGCAGGAAAAGCTCCACGAGCGCCTGCAACGTGAGCTGGATCAACTGGTGCGCGAGGAGAAGGAGAAGCTCGATCAGCTCGAGAGCCTGAAAGTCTGCCGCATCCTTACCGAGATGGAGTACCGCCAGCTCCGCGACATCGCGCCCGGGGTTTTCCGCGCCGATATGGGCGCGGGCGCCGTGCGCGAGTTGATCGAGCGCACGGTCAACCTTGACAAGATGGCCGAGGAGTTACAAGCGGAGATCCAGACGAGCCAGGGCCAGCGGCGCAAGAAGGCCACCAAGCGCCTGCGCGTGGTCGAAGCCTTCCGCAAGAGCGGCAACCGCCCCGAGTGGATGATCCTCACTGTGCTGCCGGTGATCCCCCCGGATCTGCGGCCCATGGTGCAACTCGACGGCGGGCGCTTTGCCACCAGCGACCTCAACGACCTGTACCGCCGCGTGATCAACCGCAACAACCGCCTCAAGCGCCTCATGGAGCTGAATGCGCCCGAGATCATCGTGCGTAACGAGAAGCGCATGCTCCAGGAAGCTGTTGACGCGCTGATCGACAATGGCCGCCGCGGGCGCGCTGTGTCGGGCAAAGGCAAGCACCGCCTGAAGAGCCTCAGCGATATGCTCAAGGGCAAGCAGGGCCGCTTCCGCCAGAACCTGCTCGGTAAGCGCGTTGACTACTCCGGACGCTCGGTGATCGTGGTCGGTCCGAACCTGGCGCTGCACCAGTGCGGCCTGCCCAAGAAGATGGCCCTGGAGCTGTTCAAGCCCTTCGTTATGCGCCGTCTGGTCGAAAAGGGCTTCGCCCATAACATCAAGAGCGCCAAGCGCATCGTCGAGCGCGTGCGCCCTGAAGTGTGGGACGTGCTGGAGGAAGTGATCCAGGACTACCTGGTGTTGCTCAACCGCGCCCCTTCGCTGCACCGGCTTTCCATCCAGGCCTTTGAAGCGAAACTGATCGAGGGGTCGGCCATCCAGTTGCACCCGCTCGTCTGCGCGGCCTTCAACGCCGACTTCGACGGCGACCAGATGGCCGTACACGTGCCCCTCTCGCGCAAGGCGCAGGAGGAAGCGCGCACGCGCATGCTGAGCAAGTACAATCTGCTCAGCCCTGCCCACGGCGACCCGATTATTACCCCATCCCAGGATATCGTGCTGGGATGCTACTACCTCACCATGGTGCGCGATGGCGCCAGGGGCAGCGGCAAAAAGTTCGCCTCGATTGATGAGGCTATGCTGGCCTACGATAAAGGGCTGGTGGACATCCAGGCGCCGATCTGGATCCGCATGGAGGGCGGCCTGTCGGGCAGGAATGACCGGGAAGGGCAGGTGCGCGTGCTCCCTCCCGCCGAGGACGGCACGCCGCGCATGCTCCTTGAAACCACGATCGGGCGCGTGCTGCTCAACAACCAGTTGTTGCCGCCCCTGCGCTTCCGCAACCGCCTGATCGACAAAAAGGGGCTGAAAGAGATCATCGCCGACTGCTACCAGTACTACACCAGCCTGAAGAACCTCAGCGAAGCCGATCTCGACGAGGTTCGCGCTACCCACGGCAACAAGTCGCGCGATGAACTGGCGCGGATCTATGGCTCGGAGAAGACGGCGCAGCAGGCTGATATGATCAAGGCCCTGGGCTTCAAATACGCTACCCTCGGTGGCATGACCA
Source organism: uncultured Chloroflexota bacterium (assembly GCA_937120965.1). GTDB lineage: Bacteria > Chloroflexota > Chloroflexia > Chloroflexales > Chloroflexaceae > JACAEO01. Next base: position 15,869 of record CAKZKA010000271.1, on the reverse strand, counting down.
TCGGGATCGATGACATTGAGGTGCCCGACAAGAAGTACGAGATCGTGCGCGAGGCCGAGGCCGCAGTCGTTGATGTGGAGAAGCAGTTCCGCCGTGGCCTGATCACCGAAGAGGAGCGCTACCAGGAAGTGGTGCGCATCTGGCAGGAGGCCACCAGGCAGACGATCACTGCGGTCAAGGAGAACCTGAACCCCTTCGGGCCGGTGGCGATGATGTCCACTTCGGGCGCTCGCGGTAACATCAACCAGATCTCCCAGATGGCCGGTATGCGCGGCCTGATGTCCGACCCGACCGGCCGGATCATCGAGCTGCCGATCAAGGCCAACTTCCGCGAGGGTCTCTCCGTGCTCGATTACTTCGTTTCGACCCACGGCGGGCGTAAGGGTCTGGCCGACACCGCCCTGCGCACCGCCGACGCCGGCTACCTCACCCGCCGGTTGGTGGACGTGGCCCAGGACGTGATCGTTACGGTCGAGGATTGTGGCACCGAAGACGGCACCTGGCTCCACGCCGCCGATGATGACGAGTTGATGGAGCGGTTGCAGGTGCGCATCGTTGGGCGCGTGCTGGCCGCGCCGATCGTTGATCCTGAAACCGGCGAGGTGCTCGCCGAGCGCAACCAGGAGGTTGATGAAGAACTGGCCGCCCTGCTCACCGCTCGGGGGGTGACGTCGGTCTACGTCCGGTCGCCCCTGAACTGTCAGGCCGAGCACGGTATTTGCCGGCTGTGCTACGGGCGCAATCTGGCTACGGGCAAGCTGGTGGATATCGGGGAGGCGGTGGGCATCATCGCCGCCCAGTCAATCGGCGAGCCGGGTACGCAGTTGACCCTGCGCACCTTCCACACCGGTGGCGTGGCCTCCGCCGATGACATCACCCAGGGTTTGCCGCGCGTGCAGGAGATCTTCGAGGCGCGTGTGCCCAAGGGCAAGGCCCTGCTGGCCGAGATTGACGGGGTGGTGGAGATCTCGAAGGACGAGGAGGGGGTTCGCACCCTGCGCGTGGTGGCGACCGAGGTCTACACCGATGAGTATATCCTGCCAGAAGGCTACATCGTAACGGTGGAATCTGAGAGCGACGTGGTCGAGGGCCAGGTGATCGCCGAGAGCAACCGCGCCGGTCAGGGCGATCCGCAGATCGTTGCGCGCCTGTCTGGACGGGCCTTTGTCTATGCCGACCGGGTGGTGATCAGCCAGGAGGACCGCGAAGAACGCGAACTGGTGGTGCCCCACACCGCGCGCCTGCGGGTGGAGAACGGTGAGCGCGTGGTGGCCGGTCAGCAACTGACCGACGGTAGCGCCAACCCGCAGGAGTTGCTCGATCTCCAGGGCAAAGAAGCCGTCCAGCGCTACCTGGTCAACGAGGCCCAGAAGGTCTACCGCAGCCAGGGCGTGAACATCAACGACAAGCACATCGAGGTCATCGTCCGCCAGATGTTGCGCCGGGTGCGGATCGAGGAGCCGGGCGATACCGGCCTGTTGCCCGGCGAGCTGATCGAAGCCGCGGAGTTCCGGCGCCTGAACAACGACATCGTTAGCCAGGGCGGTGAGCCGGCAACCGCCGCCACGGTGCTGCTCGGCATTACCAAGGCCTCGCTGAACACCGACAGCTTCCTCTCGGCGGCCTCGTTCCAGGAGACTACCCGCGTGCTCACCGATGCCGCCATCCACGGTAAGGTGGACTACCTGCGTGGTCTGAAGGAGAACGTGGTCATCGGCAAGCTCATCCCCGCCGGCTCGGGGATCGAGAAGCGCTTGCTGGATGGCAGCCGGCGCGATGATCTGGTGGGCGAGATGGCGCGTATGATGGAAGAAGCCGCCTCGGCGCCACCCGCCGAGCCGACTTCCCCGGAGGTGCAACGCGCCGAGGCGCTGCTGGGCATCCGCGAAGGTGAGGCTCCCGCGCCAGGCGATGCCGAGGAGAAGGTGCGCGCCCGCCTGCTCGAACTGATTGGCGAAGGGGCGCCCGAGGGCGGCGAAGAGCTGGACGGCGGCGAGGGCGATTTCGGTGAGGAAGAGCCGTTCGGCGAGGATGAACCCTTCCGCGACAACGGCGACGCGCGCGAGGATGACGCGTAAGTGTTCGCCCCGCGAGCCATCCACCCCCCCGGAGAAGGGTGAACAGGCGCGATGGCGAACGGTGATCCCGCTTCGTGACCGGATCGGCCCACGGGCCGATCCGGTCGTGTCTCCTGCCTTCACAGCGTGGCTACCGCGCGCCCTCCAGCCCCCGCTTCCTGAGAACCTTTCAGGGGATGAACGTGGCGGGAGGGGGCGTGGGAGGGCGAAGCCCTCCCCGCAAAAAACTATCCATCTTTTCAGGATATAATCGGCCGTATGGCCACACCAAAGATTGCACAGCCCCGCGCCGCTGACGCCCGATTAACCGGCAACGCTGCCCTGGCCTGGCTGCGCGCCGAGGCGCGCGGCCTGGTTCACCCGTACCTGGGCATGATCCTCGCGGCGCTGGCGCTTGTTTTTCTGCTCGTTCCCCACCTGCCTTTCCACTACCGCATCGATGCTGGCTTTGAAGAGGGCGTCGGAAGTGACCTGCCCTTCTTGCAGGGCTTCAACGGCGCCGAGTACGGCGAATATGGCACCTTCCGCTGGACGACCGGGCAGTCCACGATCCTGGCGCCCGGGGTGGGACGGCGCGGGCTGCTGGTGTCGCTGAACCTGCTGCCAGTCTCGGCGCCACTCGCGCCGCAGCAGGTGACTGTTTTCGCGGGTGACCAGGAACTGGCCACCCTGCCTGTGCGCCCGGCCGGGGGACGCTACTGGCTGGTGGTTCCCTCTGCCGCTCAGGCCGGCGGCACGCTCCGGCTGACCCTCGACAGCCCCACCTTCAGCCCGCCCGCTGACCCGCGGCGCCTGGGGTTGCCCCTGGGGATGGTCACGATCACGGCGCTGCCGGCGCGCCTGGTAGCGCCGGCCTGGGCCCCACTGGGCATGTGGCTCGGCGCAACGGTGCTGGCCTGGATGAGCGTGCGCCACGCCCTCGGAGCGCCCTACCCAGTGCGCGACCGGGCCGGTGGTGTCTCACCCGTCCACACCTTCGCAGTCGTGGGCGTCATGGCCGGGCTGCTGGCCCTGGCGGCGCTGCTCGATCCACCACGCTGGGCCTTCGGCGCCGGGGCAGCGCTGATCGCCTGTGCCCTGGCCTACCCCCTGGCGATTGCTGCCCGGCGCGTCCTGCCGCCCCTGGTGCGGCGCGTGGGCGCGCCCCTGGACGGGGTCAGCCTGAGCTGGCTGGCCCTGGGCATCATCCTGAGCTTCGCCCTGCGCTACGGCGGGCGGCTCTACCCCGACAGCATGCACGGCGACATCGGCTTCCATCACAACCGCTTCAACGACACAGTCTGGGGGCTGATCTTCATCGTCTCGAAGAACCGGGGCGTTGACTTTCCCTACCCGCCCGGTCCGTACACCATCGTTGCGCCGCTCACCCTGATCGGGCTGCATCCCCGCGCGCTGTTGCAGCTCGGCGCCGCCCTGGCCGACGCGCTGAGCGCGGCGGTAATCTACGCCATTGCGGCCCGCGTCACCGCGCAGCGTACAGCGCTCCTGGCAGCGGGGATCTACGTCTTCACCGCAGCCACCTTCATGACCACCTGGTGGGCCTTCATGACCCACATCTACACCCAGTTCTTCCATCTGCTGCTGATCGCCACCCTTGCGCTGGCTCTGACCGCCTGGCAGAGCGACGCGCCGCGCGCGCGGCGCTGGTGGACCCTGGGTGTGGGCCTGCTGCTGAGCATGGTCTTTCTGGGCCACTTCGGCTTCTTCATCAACACTGCCCTCCTGGTCACCGGGCTGACGGTAGCAATGTGGGGGCTGAGCCGGCGCAACCCCTGGGCGCGGCGGGCGCGCTGGCCCCTAACACTGGCCCTCGTCGGCGCCGGAGCGCTGGCCATCAGCTTCTTTTACAGCGCCTACGCGCCCATGTTTCTGAGCCAGTTCCAGACCGCCCGCGAGGGCGGTTTGAGCGCCGTGGCGGGGCGTGAACCGGTGAGCCGGGCGTTGATGTGGCAGGGGCTGTGGCGCAACGGCTTCATTATCCACTTTGGACTCTTTCCGCTCCTGCTCATGCCCTGGGGTCTGTGGCGGCTCGGGCGCGCCGTGCGGGCCGCTGCGCCCGGGTTCGGGCCACCACAGGCGGTGCTCTGGCTGGCCCTGGGCAGCCTGGCCGTGGCCCTCGTCTTCGCCGTCTTCCCCTTCGTGGCCGGCGTCACCAACAGTCCCCGCTGGCTCATGTTCATCGCCTGGGTAGTGGCGCTGGGCGCGGCGCTGGCAGTGGAGGCTCTCTGGCAGCGAGGGTGGGCGGGGCGCCTGCTCGTCGTGCTGATGGGCGCCTTCACTCTCGCCAACACTGCCTGGTTCTGGCTTGCCCCTATGCTGTGGCGCGTCCGGCCGCCGGAGCCGTTTTGAGGGCCGCGCATAAGGGTACGTAGCTGTTCACCCGCGCACCCGGGTTCGCGCGGTTGCCCCAGCACTAAAACATGGGGAAAGCGGGTGTCCCCACGCCCCTCCCTGAGGGGAGGATTTGGGAGGGCGCCGCCCTCCCAGTCATTATGCGGCGCAGCCGCCCCACCACCCCGCCGTGGGCGGAGGTTGCAACAGCTCTGGGTATGAGGTTACGTACATGTTCACACTTCTCCCGGGAGCGCGGGCATCTTGCCCGCATCCAGGCCCTTGCGGGCGGGACGCCTGCGCTCCCGGGGTGACGCCTTACCCTACATGTGAACACGCACAGGCTTACAGCCCCTTGACGCGCACATCTTTTCGTGTTATAGTGCGAACACCAGTTCGATTCACTCGGTCGATCGATACGTGTCGGGACGAGTGCCTACGTGCCACGAGGAGGTTCACCCATGGCGAAGGATCTGAACAAGGTTCAACTCACCGGTCATCTCGGCGCCGACCCGGAGATGCGCTACACGGCGCAGGGCAGCGCGGTCACGACGTTCCGCGTCGCCAGCAACCGCACCTGGAAGGATCGTGACGGAGGCACCCACGAGGATACGGAGTGGTTCCGCATCGTCGCGTGGGATAAGCTTGGTGAGATCTGCAACACCTACCTCACCAAGGGTACCCGGGTCTATGTCGAGGGCCGCCTGCAAACGCGCAAGTGGACCGACCGGGACGGGCAAGATCGCTACACCACCGAGGTGGTGGCTCAGGATATGATCATCCTTTCCAGCCGCAGTGAACGTGGCCTCGCGCCCGACGTGCTCCCCGAGTCCGAAGAGTCGGAGGAGGCGCCGCCAGTCGCCTCTCCGCCGCGCCGCGCTCCCGCTGCCGCCTCCAGCGGCGCGGTCGAGCGCCCGTCAGGCGCCGCTCCTCGCTCGCCAGCGCGCGCCCCTGCGCGGAATCAGCCCCAGCCGATCGAAAGCGACGACGATATTCCCTTCTGAGAGAAGTTTGCCTGACGTACACATCAGAGTGTGGGGAAACCGGGTGTCCCCACGCCCCTCCCTGAGGGGAGGGTGTGGGAGGGCGCAGCCCTCCCACAACTACACCTGTTTTCATCACGGCGTTGTGCGCCCGGCGAATGCGGGGAGGCTGCGCGGCTACGTCGCACACGACCGGACGGAACCTACCCACGAACAGCGGGCCGGGCCAGCCCCATCCGTCCGGGTCACTTTTCATACACTGGCGTGCACCACGGGCGGTACGCCGGAACCTGGCCCCGCACCACCTGCGCGTATCGCCGCGCCAGCGCGCTACCGATCGGTCCCACCTGACCGTTGCCGATCGCCCGCCGATCAATCTCAACGATTGGCTTGATCTCTACCCCTGTCCCGCAGAAAAAAGCCTCGTCGGCGACGTACAGCTCGGTGCGGTCAATCGGTCGCTCCACCACGCTCAGGCCCAATTCGTCGCGGGCGAGCTGCACCACCACCTGTCGCGTAATCCCCTCCAGCACGTCGCTGGTGAGCGGCGGGGTGATCAGCGCGCCGCCGCGCACAATGAACAGATTCGCGGCGCTCGCCTCGGAAACCTGCCCGTCGCTGCCCAGCACAATCGCCTCGTCGTAACCATTGAGCAGCGCCTCGGTCTTCGCCAGCGCCGAGTTGAGGTAGGCCCCGCAGGCCTTCGCCCGCGAGGGGATCATGTTATCGTCAATGCGCCGCCACGACGCAATGCACGCCCGCACCGTCGGATTGGCCAGGTACTGCCCGAAACCAACTGCAAAGAGCGTGAAGGCGTCGGTCAGGCCGTTCATCTGCACGGCAATCGCCGGGTCGCTCTTGTACACCAGCGGGCGAATGTAGACATCCTCACGAAAGCCTTCACGACGGAGCAGCTCGATGCAGATTGCGCACAGTTCGTCCACACTGTAGGGCAGGTGCATGTACAGAATGTGACACGAACGCCGCAGACGTTCCATGTGGGCACGCAGGTGAAAAACCAGCAACTGCTCCTCTTCGGGCACCCAGTAGCCGCGAATGCCCTCGAAACAGCCCGTGCCGTAGTTTAGCGCGTTCGTCATCACGCTTACGGTGGCCTGCTCAATAGGGACGATCGCGCCATTGAAAAAGGCAAAGCGGTTGTTTGGTGCGGGCATAGCCGGCTCCTTCTCAGAATAATGCCACCGGCGCCGCTACGGCTGCTTCGGCTGCGTGGCAATCACCAGATGGGCGGTCGAACGGCGCCGCTGGAGGTGTTCGGCGAGCATCGCCAGGCCGATGGCGCTGCCCAACCCCAGCAGGGCAAGGGTGAGCCACGGCAGGGCCGGTTGGCCAACCCGCCGGGCTGCGTCGGTCAGCGCGCCCCCCGCCAGGTTGCCCAGAGCGCCCCCGAAGGCCAGCGCCAGGGCATTGACGCCGAAGTACGATCCAAGGGCGCGGGGATCGGCCAGCGACGCCGTGATGCTCTGCTGGGCCGGCGTGGCCAGGATCGAGCCAAGGGTAAAAATGGCCACACATCCCAGCAAGAAGCCGAGCGTGTCCGCCGCCGCGACCGCGCCGAGGCCCAGGGCCATCAGCGCCATGCCGATGATCATGATCGGCAAGATGCGTAGAAGACGTTCGGCAAAGCGCAGTACCGGGTATTGTAACAGAACGGTCATGCCGGCGTTGAGCGCATACACCACGCCCACTGTCTCAGGGTTGCCCGTGAGCCGCTCAGCCGCCAGAGGCAGGCTCAGGGTGATCTGCACCCACATGAACCAGTAGCCCATGGTCAGGGCAGTAAAAACCAGAAAGGTGCGATCGTGCCACACCAGGTTCAGCCCGGAACCAGGCGACAGACGCTCGGTGGCAACACGGATCGGAGGAAGCAGCAGCAGCACCAGCAAAAAGACCAGGCCAAAACAGGCCGCCGCGCCCAGCGCTACTGCCTGGAAGTTGAGCCGCAGCAGCAGCGCTCCTACCAGCGGGCCGACGGTCATCCCCAGGCCGCTAATGACGCCGACAATCGAATAGAACCGCGCCCGCTCCGCTTCCTGCGTCAGCGCCGCGATCGCCGCCCGGCTCGGCGCCTCGAACAGCGCCCCGCCAAGTGCTGAGAGGACCATGGCGACGAACAGCAACCCCGGCGAGTTTGCCCAGGCCAGGCTGATAAAGCCCACGGCGCGCACCAGCACCCCCGCGCCGATCAGCCCCCGGACGCCGAAGTGATCGGCCAGCACTCCCCCGACCAGCGTGAAGCCCTGTTGCAGCAACTGGCGCGTGGCCAGCGCCAGGCCCACCAGCGTCGCCGCAAAGCCCAGGTACTCCACGTAGTATACCGACACCAGCGGGATGACCATGAAGAATCCCGCGTACATCAAGAATGTTATGGCCAGCAGGGCGATCAACCCGCGCCGTCGGGCCACAAGGGGCTTTTCCATACAGGTGCCTGAGGTGAACATACGGGGAAACCGGGTTTCCCCCTCCCCCTCCCTGCGGGGAGGGTTTGGGAGGGCGCAGCCCTCCCAAGAACACATATTTTCATTCCGGCGTTGTGCGCCATGCGCATGACCGTCTGAGGTGAACATACGGGGAAACCGGGTTTCCCCACGTCCCTCCCTGGGGGAGCTTCATTTTGCAGATACCGGCGCGTCACAAATCAACGCCGCAGGCTGCCCCCGCACCCGCGTGAGCACCACCACCAGCGGGCGCGCCCCGTCACCGCTGAGCTGGCGGGCCAGCGCATCGCTGTCGAGCGGCGAGCCGCGCTTCTTTACCGTGACCGGGCCGGCCCCCAGGTCGCGCAGCCGCGCCCGTAAACGTTTGAGGCTGAACGGGAACCACGCCAGCACGGGCCAGGCCCGGGCGAAGGGGGTGGCGACATACGCTGGCGCCGTCAGGTAGGCGATCTCAGGGTCGATCTGCGCCGCGCCGATCCGCACAGCCAGATCGGTAACCATCCCGGCGCGGATCACCGCCGGATCTGGCTCGTAGAGCATAGCGTCGGGCTCGGTGACCGGCACGGTCGCGCGGGCGGCGCCGTGTGCAGCCCATAGCGTGTGGGTGGGGACGTTCGCGTCGCTACTCACCAGGGTGGCTTGCCGCGCGACCCGGGCCAGCGGCCCGCACCAGATCACCGCTTCCTTCAATTCGCCATCGAGCGAAACGAACTCGACCTCGGCATCTGTGGGCGCCGCCGTCAGATCAATGCCAGGGGCGACCTTCACCGCCAGCGCTGGCGTGCGCGCCTGCCACGCCAGCACGCGGCTCAGTGGCGGGTCGTAGCGCTCGACCTGGAAGCGCCGCTGCCCCCCGGCGCGCCGGCCCGGATCGCTGAAGAGCGCGTCGGCTGGCGGTGGTTCAGCGATGCTCAGGTCGCGCAGCAGCCAGTCAATCCGCTCGCCAAGCCCGAGGGCCTCGGCGTTGGTGCGAGCCATAGCCAGCCGCAGCGGGTCACGCTCCACCGCAGTCACCCGCGCGCCGGCTGCCGCCAGTGCCAGTGTATCGCCGCCGATGCCGCAGCCCAGATCCGCGACGTGACCGCAGGGCGCCAGGCGCGCGGCGCGGTGCGCGGCTACCGGCGCGGCACTGGCCTGCTCCAGCGCTTCGCGGGTGAAGAAAAGCCGCCCGGCGGCGGGGAACTTTGCGCTTGCGCGGCGGCGCAGCAGCGCCAGCTCCAGCGCGGCGCGCGCCTGCTCGGGCGTAACCCGCTGGCGCAACCGCTCCAGCTCACGGAGCGTATCGTCCTCACCCAGTGGGCGTGTGGCCAGTTCTTCCAGCACCGCCTGACCCTGCGGCGAACGGAGCCAGGCGAAGGTCTCCAGATCCACAAAACCCCGTATTCCTGATCTGAACATATGGGGAAACCGGGTTTCCCCGTACCCCTCCCGGTGGAGAGGGTCTGGGAAGGCCGTGCCCTCCCGGGAAACACTGCGTCGACAGGGAGGGTCCGGGAGGGCCGTGTCCTCCCGGGAAACAACCACCGGCGGGGAGGGTTTGGGAGGGCGCAGCCCTGCCGGGCGCATCACTGTTCACTCGCGCGCAGCGACACCTCAATCAGCCACACCCTTCACCTTCGCCACCTCGGCGTGGATGCGCGCGGCGAGGCTCTCGGTCTGCTTGCGGGCGATCGCGGGCATCAATTCGCCCGACTCACGGGCGCGCCAGCAGGCCGCGAAGTGCCCATCGCCATAATCCACGAAGGGCGGCTCCTCCTCCCGGCACTGCTGAATGGCGATCGGGCAGCGCGTATGAAAGCGACACCCGGAAGGGGGGTTCAACGGGCTGGGCACATCGCCTTCGAGAATGATGCGCCGGCGCTGCTTTTCCACTCGGGGGTCGGGGATGGGCACCGCCGAGAGCAGCGCCTGGCTGTAGGGGTGCAGCGGCATACGGTAGAGTTTCGGGCCTTCGGCCAGTTCCACCACCTTGCCCAGGTACATCACCGCCACCCGGTCGGAGATATGCTTCACCACGCTCAGGTCGTGGGCGATGAACAGGTAGGTTAGCCCGAGTTTTTCTTGCAGTTCTTCCAGCAGGTTAACCACCTGGGCCTGAATGGAGACATCGAGCGCCGAGACCGGCTCATCGCAAACGACAAACTGCGGCTCGACGGCCAGGGCGCGGGCGATGCCGATGCGTTGACGCTGACCACCCGAAAACTCATGCGGGTAGCGGTTCGCAAAGGCCGGATTCAGCCCCACCAGGCTGAGCAGTTCCTCGACCCGTTCGCGTACCGCCTTACCCTGGCGCAGCCGGTGTACCTTGATCGGCTCGCCGATAATGTCGCCAACGGTCATGCGCGGGTTGAGCGAAGCGTAGGGGTCCTGAAAGATCATCTGGATGCGACGGCGCATCTTGCGCAGAGCGTCGCCGCGCAGTTTCGTCAGATCCTGGCCGTCGAAGAGCACCTCCCCCGAGGTCGGCCGGTAGAGTTGCAGAATGGCTCGCCCGGTCGTACTCTTCCCACACCCCGACTCGCCCACGAGTCCCAGGGTTTCACCCTGCCGGATGCTGAAACTGACCCCATCTACGGCCTTGATCGTCCCCACGCGGCGTTGCAAAATGATCCCGCGGGTAACGGGGAAGTGCATCTTCAGGTCGCGGATCTCGATCAGCGCGGTGTTGCCGGTATCAGTCGTGGTAACAGGTTCCATTGATCTATCAATTGTGGCTGGTGCTTTAAGTCGGGACTCCGCGAAGGGGCGTTGGGGAAACCGGGGGACGGTGTGGGAGAGCGTAGCCTCGCGGGGCTAGGCCGCCAGCTCCTCGGCGCTCCGTTCAGGCACAGGCGTCTCCAGAGAAATGTCAAAGTGACAAGCCACGTGATGCCCGACCCCGACGGCGCGCAGTTCCGGTCGCGACGTCACGCACCGTTCCTGCGCAAAGTCACAGCGCGGGCTAAAGGCGCAGATCGGCGGCAGGTCGATCAGATTCGGGGGCAGGCCACGGATCGGGTTCAGCTTGCGCCCCCGCGCTTCGTCCAGGCGCGGAATGGAGCGTAGCAGGCCGATGGTGTAGGGCATACGCGGATTCTCAAAGATCTCCCGGGTTGGCCCCTCCTCCACCACCCTGCCGGCGTACATCACCGTCACCCGGTCGGTCATACCGGCAACCACTCCCAGGTCATGGGTGATGATGATCACCGCGGTGTTAAGCTCTTCCTTGAGTCGATTGATCAATTCGAGGATCTGAGCCTGGATCGTTACATCGAGAGCTGTGGTTGGCTCATCAGCGATCAGCAATTCGGGGTTGCAGGAGAGCGCCATAGCGATCATCACACGCTGGCGCATGCCGCCCGAAAACTGATGCGGATAGTTGTCCAGGCGTTTGCTGGCCGAGGGAATGCCCACCATATCCAGTAGTTCAGCGGCGCGATTCTGCGCTTCGCGCCGCGAGAGCTTCAGGTGCAGTTCCAGCGCCTCGGTGATCTGCCGCCCGATTGTTAGCACCGGGTTGAGCGAGGTCATCGGGTCCTGGAAAATCATCGCGATCCGATTGCCGCGGATGTGCCGCATCTGCTCTTCGCTCTGTTGCAGCAGATCCTCGCCGTCGAACAGGATCTGTCCCCCGGCGATCTTTCCAGGCGGCGAGGGAATGAGGCGCATAATCGAGAGCGAGGTGACACTCTTCCCGCATCCTGATTCACCGACGATCCCGAGCGTTTCACCGCGATCGACGGAGAACGACACCCCGTCAACCGCCTTCACCACGCCATCCTGAGAGTGGAAATGGGTTTGCAGGTTGCGTACTTCGAGCAGTGGGGCCATCAATCTCCTCCTGGCAACGCCCGGATCAACATGCCGGGTCCCTGGGAGGGTGTAGCCCTCCCAGACCCTCCCGGTGGGGAGAGGCGTGACGAAATCCGCTTTCCCCATCCCTCAGGTGGTGGTGGGGTCGCCAGGCGCCCCGCCGGGCGGGGGTATGGGGAAACCCGGTTTCCCCATGTTTTTACCTCAGGATTGGAGCGTTACCGCGTATGGTAGCATGGGCGCCATGGGCCGTCAAGGACGCTCGTCGTCTCGTGCCGTCGCGGCTCTCCTGGCGGCTTGCCGCCACTTCCAGCACCCGTTCCAGAGCCCGCGCCAGTTGAGTGTCGGAGCTTGCGCGCAGCTCGGCTGCCGGGAGGGCCGCCGCCTCGCCCGGCGAGAGGAGCGCCACCTCGTCGCCAAGCGCCACCACCTCGTCAGGCTCGATGCCCTGGCCGCGGATCGTGCGCTCGTCGGGCGTGAGCCACTGCTGTGTGCCCAGCAGCAGACGGCTCCCGTCGCTGAGGCGGAAGGGCGTCAACACGGTGCCCGTGCCGAAGGTCGTCTCGCCGATGAGCACGGCGCGCCCTGCCGCCTGCAACGCCCCCGAAACGATCTCGGCGGAACTGGCCGAACTCTCGTTGATCAGCACCACCAGGGGCAGATCCAGGGCCACGCCGCCGCGCCGCGCCGCCGTAACCTTGCGCTCGCCCGCGCGATTCTCCTCGATCAGCACGGTTGTGCCCTCCGGCAAGAACTGGCTGGCCACCTCGATGGCCTGGTCGAGCAGGCCACCCGGATTGTTGCGCAGATCCAGTATGAGCGCCCGGGCGCCCTGGCGCCGCGCGTCGGTAAGCGCCTCGCGCAGCTCCTTGCCGGCGTCGTCGTCGAAGGAACTCAGCCGGATCAACGCCACATCATCGGGCAGCAAGGCCCAGTTCGCGCTCGGCACCACCACCTGCGCCCGCACGACGGTCACGTCCACCGGAACACTCTCGCCGGGATGCAGCACGCGCAGGGTAACGCTGGTGCCGCTGGGGCCGCGCACCCTGGTGCGTAGCTCGTCAACCGACCAGCCACTGGTTGGCTCGCCATTCACCGCCAGGATCACATCGCCGGGGCGCAGACCGGCCCGCTCGGCGGGCGAACCTTCAATCGGCGCGACGATGATCGTGCGCCCGTTCCGCACGTCAATGTAGGCGCCAATGCCCTCGAACGATCCGCGCAAGGATTCCTCCCACTGCTGCGCTTCGTCGGCGCTCAGAAAACGAGTGTGGCCGTTGTCGCCCAGACTGTCGAGCATTCCGTTGATGGCCCCGGAAGTCATCTCGGCGGGATCGGTGGCCGCAGGGTCCACGAAGCGCTCGCTGGCAAGTTCCCATGCTTCCCAGAAGACCGAAAATTGTTCGCACACCTCCGGGCTTTCCGGACAGGCAGCCGGTGGTCGGTTGAGGTGGTATCCGGCGTACACCCCGCCGGCCAACCCGCCAATCAAGGTCAGGCTCAGCAGTATCGTCACCGCCCAGAGGGGCATCCGGGCGCGCATCCACATCAGCACGGTATTGTTCATCGTATATCAATCTCGTTTCGCCTGGTCCGCTGCAATAAGATTATCGGGGGCCGTCCATCACGTGCTGCCGCACCCAGGCTTCAGCCTGTTCCCGGGTGCTTACCCTGCCGTCGAGGGTAGCGGCGCGCAGCGCCTCGAGGGTCTGGCCGAGGAGGGGCCCGGGAGCAATGCCCAGACGTTGCAGGTCGTTGCCATTGAGCGGCGCCCGCATGGCCCGCAATTCTCGAAGGTAGCGCCCGGTCAGTGCCGCTGTTGCCGGCTCGGCGTAGTGGAGCACCGTCACCGCTGCTACGCTGAAGGGCCGCAGCAGACGGTCAACGGCGCTGTTCGGCAGATCGGGGGTGAGCAGCGACGCCACTGCGCGCAGGCCGGGGAGTTGCCGCAGCAGATCGGCGGCTTCTGCTGGCAGAGGGTAGCGTGCGGCAATCGCCGCTTGCGCCGCGGCGTCAAGGTCGTACAACAGCAACCCTGCCCGGACAAGCGGCCCGCCCGTTGGCGCGTCGCCTGGCGCCTGCGCCAGCCGCGCGCAACGGTCCGCCAGGGCCTCGCTCCAGGCCAGGCCCGGCAGCACCCGGGGTGTCAGTCCCCAGGCATCGGCCAGGCGCAACGTCTCATCGGGACGCGGCTCTTCCAGGCTCAGGCAGAGTTCGGTCAGGATGCGTTCGTCGCTCACCAGGCTCAGATAGCTTGCCTCCAGCGCCCTCTGGATCTGCGCCGCGGTGGCCGGATCGGGTTGCAGGCCCAGTCGGGCAGCCAGGCGCACCCCGCGCAGCATGCGCGTCGGATCGTCACGCAGACTCTCCTCGTGGAGCAGCCGCAGCCGGCCCGTGACCAGGTCTCCCCGCCCGCCAAACGGGTCAAGCAACTGCCCGGCAGACAACTGCCCGTTCATGGCCCGCAGCTCGATCGCCAGCGCATTCACGCTAAAATCACGCCGGTACAGATCGTCCTCGATCGGGGCCGGAGCAACCTCCGGCAAGGCGCCGGGCGATCGGTAGCGTTCGACACGGCTGCCGGCCAGATCGAAGGTCACGGTCGAGCCGCCGGCCACCTGCACATCAACGCTGGCAGTGCCGAAGGCGGCGTGGACGGCGCGTAACCGCCCGCCGATCCGCGTCGCTAGATCGCGGGCCAGCGCCAGCGCATCCCCCTCCACCGCCAGATCCACGTCGCGGCCCAGGGGCGCCTCGCACAGCAGATCGCGCACCACCCCCCCTACCAGCCAGAGCCGGGCGGCCTGGCTCGCGGCCAGACTCGCCGCCTGAGCCAGCACGGTGCGGTACTCCGCCGGCAGCCGGGCCAGCAGCGCCTCGGGCGGGGCGTGCATATTCTTGACAGCCGCTGCCTTCAATGGTAGCATATCCGGTGAGCGGGCGATTAGCTCAGTTGGTTAGAGCGCCACGTTGACATCGTGGAGGTCAGTGGTTCAAATCCACTATCGCCCACCAGCATTGTATCACGCTGCTGCCCCCGATGCGTTCCTCGATCTACCCGAGGAGTGAGCAGGCTCCGTGACGTGTAACGCTCGCGCGTTGAACCTGTCCGAAGTTTGCGCCCCTGCTCCCGCACGCATTGCTCGCGATCACATCTGGACATAACGTTGTTTTACCGCAAGCGTATCGCGGTTGTGGCCCTGGTGATAGCCGGTATTGTCGCCGGTCTCTGGTGGGGCATGGCGCCGCTGCGCGCCGCTGACCCCGTGCCCCTCGCCTGTCCCAACGGGCAGACCGTTGTGCTTGAAGGCCCGGCCCCGCCGTCCGAGGCGTTGCTGGTCACCCTGAGCGGGCGCGCAGTCGGCGGCGGCGTGGCCGATGGCAACGGGTTTTTCCGCATCCCCCTGCGTGCCAACGAGCGCCCCGGTGTGTACCCCGTTGAGGTGCTCCTGCGCGGCTCGCGCGCCGTGGTCGCGCGCTATACCTGTTTCGTTGATGTGCCGCTGGAAGGCGCGCCAGAAGGCACTTCGTCCCCCTTCCCGGCCCCGACCCGGATCACCCGCGTCCCCATTCCTACCAGCACGGCCGCGCCTGCCACCACGCCTGTCACCATCGTTCCAACCCCGACGGCGATTCCGGTTGTAACGCCCCTGCCCGAACCGACCGTCGGCCCCTCGCCCACCGCTACCATTGCGGGCACCCCGGTCGCAACATCTACCCTCGGCCCAACCGCGACGCCCGGCCCGGCTACAACGCCCAGCCCCACCAGAACTACCACCGGGACACCTATCCCCAGCGCCAACGAGGTCCGCATCATTGAGGTTGTGCTGCGCGACCCCCGGCTGCCCAACCAGTCGTTTGAATACGTTGAGATCCGCAACATCTCTACCCGCCCGATTAGTATGGGCTCCTGGCGGCTGGTGAATGTTACGCGCAGCGAAATCTCGCCCTACGTGTTCCCGGAGTTTGTCATCGCCCCCGCTCAAACCATTAATGTCTACAGCGCCGTTGATGAGAATGATCCCGACCTCGGAGAGTTCTACTGGAATCGGACCGATGTCTGGCGCGTCGGCGATCGGGCCGAGTTGCGCGACGCCTCTAACCGTCTGATCAGCTTCCTCACCGTCGAGGCAAGTTGATGCGCCTGATGTGAACATATGGGGAAACCGGGTTTCCCCATCCCCCTGCCGGTGGGGGCGGCAAGCCCTCCCCACCGGCAGGGTTTG
>CAKZKA010000270.1 GCA_937120965.1 uncultured Chloroflexota bacterium | reverse complement strand
CGATAATTGTGATGAACGTGGCGGGAGGGGGCGTGGGAGGGCGAAGCCCTCCCCGCAAAAAACTATCCATCACAACCGGGTTGACAAACCAGTAGGGGGGCAGGGGGGTGAGGAGCAGCAGCGCATCAGGACGCCATCCGTCAGAAACTCTACACCTGAGAGGGATAAGGGGACGGATCGGCGCGGGCGTCCCGCCCGCAATGGCCTGGATGCGGGCAAGATGCCCGCGCTCCCGGGAGAAGTGCGAACACGTACGAAAATACTACGTACAAGGGCGCCGGGTTTTGCGCTTCTACGGAGCGGGCTGTATAATCGCAACAGTGTCCTTTCCCACAACCAGAACCTGCTATGTCGTTACGCACCCTGCAAGGCAAACTGCTCGCTTCACTCCTGCTCGGCCTGGCAGTTGTGATTGCGATGGGCCTGGTTAGCGATGCCAGCGCGGTCTGGCGCGATCTGGGCGCCTTTCGCTGGGCCTGGTTGCCTCTCATTCTCGGCCTCACCGCCCTGAACTACCTGCTGCGCTGGCTGAAGTGGGAGTACTACCTGCGGCGGCTGGGCCTGGGCCGCGGGGTCGGGCGCCTGGATAGCGCGTTGATCTTCACTGCCGGTCTGGTGATGTCGGTGACACCCGGTAAGCTTGGCGAGGTCTTCAAGTCGGTGCTGCTGAAGCGGGTAAATGGCGAGGCGGTGAGTCGCTCGGCTCCGGTGGTGCTGGCGGAACGGCTTACCGACGGCCTGGCCATGCTGCTGTTGATGGCGGTCGGCCTCATGCTCTACCCGCCGGCGCGCTTTGCCTTCGTGGTGCTGGTGGTGGCCGCCTTCGTCGGGATTCTGGTGCTCCAGTACCGCCGCCTGGCCCTGGGGTTGATCGATGGCGCGGCCCGTCTGCCCTTCGGCTCGAAGATCGCGCCTCGTCTGCATACGATGTACGCCAGCACCCGGCAGTTGCTGGAATGGCGCATCTTGCTGGTTGCCACGTTGATCAGCGTCGTCTCCTGGGGCTGCGAGTGCCTGGCCTTCTACTTCGTGCTGGTTGGCGTCGGGGCGACGGGCACGCTCCTGTTGCTGGTGCAGGCGACCTTTATCTTCGCGGCCAGCACCCTGTTCGGGCTGGTCTCGTTCCTGCCGGGCGGGCTGGGTGTAAGTGAGGCGAGTAGCGTTGGCCTGCTGGTGGCGATTGTCGGGCTGGCCGCCAGCACGGCCACCACGGCGACGATTATCATTCGCTTTTGCACCCTCTGGTTCGGCGTCTTGCTCGGGGTGATTGCCCTGGCCTGGTTCGGTCGCCGGTACCGGCTGGACGAACCAGGCGAGGCGCTGAGGTACGAGGCCGCGCAGTAAAGCTGTATCTCACCACGGGGAACCCCGGTTTCCCCACCGGCGACCAGGGGCGCGTCCGGGGGAATGCAGCCCTCCCGGACCATTCCGTTGCGATGGTGAAGTGGGGAGGATTTGGAAAGACCAGGCCCTCCCGGCAGAATCCGTCGGTGCGGCGAGGGGAGGGTTCGGGAGGGCGCAGCCCTCCTGGAAATCCATCTATGTTCATGGCGCCGTTGGGCGGCGCAGCCGCATAGACGGCTGAAGAGCAACGACGTAACGCAACGTTATACGGAGGAGAGCTCCATGGCCTCGGTCTTCACACGGATTGTCAGGGGTGAACTGCCGGCCGCCAGGGTGTATGAGGACGACCTGACCATGGCGTTTCTGGATATCAATCCGGCGTCACGCGGGCATACGCTGGTGATCTGTAAGGAGGAGTACCCCGATCTGCTCGATCTGCCGCCCGAACTCGTTGCGGCAGTGGCGCGTACCACGCAGATTGTCGCCCGGGCGATTAAGGCCGCGCTCCAGCCCGATGGCTTCAATATTATTCAGAACAACGGCGCTGCGGCCGGCCAGGTCGTGTTCCACTACCATGTGCATGTCATCCCACGCTGGGAGGGTGACCACGCCGTGCGCGGCTGGCGTCCGGGCACGGCGGTGCACGATGAGCTGAACCAGACGGCAGAGTTGATACGGATGCAGATCGGCAAGGAGGGAGCATGAGCGACGGCGGTTCTTCCGAGCCGCGACGCCTTGAGTTCGTGACCGAAAATCGGTACCCCATCATGTCAAGTGGTAACCAGAGCAACGATCGGCAGCCCGAGGAACGGCGCGCCAGCAGTGGGAGACGTATCGAGCGGACCACCGGGAAGAACCGGGCCCTCCGGTGGGGGTTGCTCGCCCTGGTCGGTCTGGTGGCGCTTCTGTTGCTGTGGCTCTTGCTCAACGGCCTGGGACTGGCGCAGTTACCGGGCCAGGGGGTTGTTGCCCGGCCCACCCGGGTGCTGCTGCCGGGCGCGGCACCGCTGATTCAGGAGGCGCCACGGGGGTTGGAGCCGGTATCTGCGGCGATCAACGCCAGCGTGCCGCCAGTGGGGGAGCGGGCCTACGTGCCGCCAGAGGTGTCGCCGCGCTTTGCGGGGTACTACGAGGCGATGGGTGGTGTGCGGATCTTTGGTCTGCCGCTGGCTGCCCCGCAGTGGGTCAACGGGCGCGAGGTGCAGTGGTTCGAGCGGGCGCGGCTCGAGCACTGGCCCGAATTTGCCGGTACGCCCTACGAGGTTCAGCCAGGGCTGATCGGGAGAGAGTTCACCCACGGACGCAGCTTTGCGCGCCAGAGCTTTTTCGTTGGCACACCTGATATGCGCTTTGTGCCCGAGACGGGGCACAGTCTCGGCGGGCGATTCTTGCAGTTCTGGGAGAACCACGGCGGCCTGCAGGTGTTCGGCTTTCCGATCAGCGAGGAGTTCGACGAGGTGTTGCCCGATGGTCGCGCCTATCGGGTGCAGTACTTCGAACGGGCGCGGATGGAGTACCACCCTGAGTTTGCGGGCACTCCCGATGAGGTGCAGCTCGGGCTGCTCGGCCTGGCGCTCTTCCTCGGGGAACAGCGACCTACCACGGTGCAGCCGGTGCCGACACCGCTGCCGTTGCCGTAACCGGCGCGCTCGATTGTCGGGGCGCGCCTGCGAGGCGCAGTCCTCCCATTCTTTGCTCATCCAGCACAGCGAGCAATGTCTGAGCGTGATCATTTCATCGCGGTGGCCCGCGCGCAGGGCTTCAGCGCCGAGGCGGCCGAAGCGGCGCTGGCGGCGCTGCACGCGCGCCTGGCCCATCGCGGCGTGCAGGCCCGGCGCTTCTACGGCTATCGTACCGCTGGCGGCGCCTCCGGCGCAACCGCAGGTAGCGCGGCGTCGCAGCGTCCACGCCTGCTCCTGCTCTTCCAGAGCGCCGACGCGGCCCTCGGTTTTGCCCAGCGTCACCGCCTCGGACGTTCGCCGCGCCTGGTTGCCCTGAGCCTCGCGCAGGCCCTGGCCGCGCTGCTGCGGCATCCGGCTATTCACGCGCTCCTCATCGCCGACGAACCAGCCGAAGAGGCCCGGCAGGGCCTGCCACCGGGCCTGCGACTCGAACGCGACGAGTTCATTGACCTCCTGAGGTGAACATACGGGGAAACCGGGTTTCCCCATCTTCCTGCATCTTCCTGCCGGTGGGAGCGCCAGCCGTCCCCAAGGGCGATTGGGACATGGGGAAACCGGGTTTCCCCACGCCTCTCCCTGGTGGGAGGGTTTGGGAGGGCGAAGCCCTCCCAAACCCTCCTCTCCCCTGCTAAGGGCGAGGGGCTTGGAGGTAGCGGCGAAGCTCCCCGCGAAGGATGCTACAATAGGGCCGCACAGGCCACAGGTGGGCCGTGTCATCACCAGCACGCCTTTGCCTCGTTGCGCCCCTGGCGCTTCCTGGCCCGTGACTCCGTAAGCGTGGGAGGAGCCTGCGGAATGAGGGCCACAGCGCCGCCTGCACCGGCCGGTCCACCACACGCAGATTCATAGCCGCATGCGTCGCAGGTCGCGGCGCCTGGGAGGAGCCATGGGCAGTCGCTTTGATGAAATGCGGATCTTTTCGGGCAACGGGAACATCCCCCTTGCTCAGGCGATCAGCGAACGGGTTGGCGTGCCGCTTGGTGACACAACGATCGTCAAGTTTGCAAACGAGAACATCTTTGTCAAACTCAATGAAAGCGTCCGTGAGAAAGACGTATTCGTCGTCCAATCCCTTTCCACGCCCAATCTGAGCGACCGGATCATGGAGTTGCTGATCCTGCTCGACGCCTGCAAGCGCGCTTCAGCCGCGCGCATCACTGCGGTGATCCCCTACTACGCCTACGGCCGCACCGACAAGAAAGATCAGCCGCGCGTCCCGATCACGGCCCGACTGCTGGCCGATATGATCCAGGCCGCCGG
>CAKZKA010000269.1 GCA_937120965.1 uncultured Chloroflexota bacterium | reverse complement strand
CGTCCTGAGCCAGGATCAAACTCTGCGTGGGATTGTGAAGCGCGCCTTCCGGCGCCCTCACCATCCGTTATTGACGTAGGCTATGTAAACTGTCACTGTTCAGTTGTTCAGGTGCGGGCCCGAGGCCTGGCCGACAAAAAACCAGGCGGCGGGTTGCCCCTCCATCCTGGCGCCGTCTCCGGATTACCCGGCGCGGTTCGCTTGTCGGTCGTCGTATCCTCGGTTGTCTGGGTCTACCTCCGTAGGAGTGAGACCTTTAACTCTCATAGTATAGCACGAACGTTGACGTTTGTCAAGAGGTTCGTCTGCTTTTCTGCTTTTTCCAGAATTGTGTCTCAGGGGCGCGGGGCCTGTCAGGCCTACAAAAAACCAGGCGGTGGGTTGCCCCTCCATCCTGGCGCGACCTTCAGACTTCTCTGAAGAACTTTGCTTGTCGCTCCCGAGCGCTTCGGTTGTTTGTGTCTACCTCTAGAAGAGTGAGACCCTGAACGCTCTATAGTATATGCACCCGTAGCCAGGTTGTCAAGAGCTTTTTTTGAGTGTACGCAGGGCTGTCGCAACGTCGTTGGGGCCGGCCTGACACCCCACCGCCGGAGGCGGACGTTGCATGATACTCCGGGCGAACGCCGTCTGGTCCACGCCGGGTGCGCCAGTGGGGAGAGTTTGGGAGGGCTGCGCGCTCCCACACGAACTCCTTGCTCATCGGGGTAGTGCGGGGCGTAGCCGCATGGCCGCCTGATACGTATCGCATCCCTCCCTCCCTGCCGGCGTTCCTCGTGGTATCCTACCAACGATGGCATACGAACACTTGCATGACCAGGCTATGGCTCCCATTAGCGTGTGGGTTCTGGGCGATCAACTGTTGCGCGCGCACCCGGCCCTGATCAGCGCTGAGGCGGCTGTTGGGCGAGACGGGGTGCGCGTGCTGCTGATCGAAAGCGCTGCGCGTCTGCACCAGCAGCCCTACCAGCGCAAGAAGCTGGTGCTGCTCCTCAGCGCGATGCGCCACTACGCCGCTACCCTGACGGCGATGGGCTATCAGGTGGATTATCGCCAGGCCCCCGATTTTCTCAGCGGCCTGCGCGCGCACTGCGCCGCGCATCGTCCGGCGCGTCTGTTGACCATGGCCGCCGCCGAGGAAGCCACGCGGCGCTTTCAGCAGGACACAGTTGGACCGGCCCTGGGCGTGCCGGTGGAGGTGCTGCCCAACACGCAGTTCCTGGTGGGTCAGTTCGATCCTTTCCCCCAGGCTCCACCCGAGCGGGTGATCATTATGGCCACCTTCTATAAGGCCATGCGCCGCCACTTCAACGTGCTGCTCGAGAGTGACGGCGCGCCAGTGGGCGGACGCTGGAGCTACGACGCCGAGAATCGCAAACCGTTGCCCCGCTCTGCCCAGCCGCCTCCGCCACCGCGCTTCGCGCCCGACTCCATCACACGCGCAGTGATGGACGAGGTGGCAGCCATGCCCAACGGCGTCGGCAGCGTCGAAGGCTTCGAACTGGCCGTCACCGCCGAAGATGCCGAACTGGCCCTGGAGCGCTTCATAAGCGAGCGGCTGCCCGACTTTGGCGCTTACGAGGACGCGATGAGCCGGCGTTCGGCGCTGCTCTACCACTCCGGTCTCTCCCCCTACCTCAACCTGGGCCTGCTTGACCCCCTGCGCCTCGTGCGCACCGCCGAAGCCGCCTACGCCGCCGGTCAGGCGCCGCTCAACTCGGTGGAGGGCTTTGTGCGCCAGGTGCTCGGCTGGCGCGAGTACATCTACTGGCAGTACTGGCGGCGCCTGCCCATCCTGCGCCAGGCCAACCGCTGGAACGCCACCCGGCCCCTTCCGGCCTGGTTCTGGACGGGCGCGACCGATATGGCCTGTCTGCGGCATGTTTTGCAGGGCGCGCTGAGTACCGGTTACACGCACCATATCGAGCGGCTGATGGTGCTCTGCAACTTCTGCCTGCTGGCAGGCATCGCGCCACAGGAGGTTAATACCTGGTTCATGGCCGCCTATGTGGACGCCTACGAGTGGGTGATGTTGCCCAACGTGATCGGGATGGGTCTCAATGCCGACGACGGCGTGGCCACCAAGCCCTACATCGCCTCGGCCAACTACATCAATACGATGAGCGACTACTGTAGCGGGTGCCGCTTCCACCCGAAGCAGCGCACCGGGCCGAACGCCTGTCCGTTCAATCTGCTGTACTGGAACTTTCTGATCGAGCACGAAGCCGAGTTGCGGGCCAACCCCCGCCTCGGGCCGGCCGTGCTGGGGCTGGGGCGGCTCAGCGCCGAAGAACGGTCAACCATTCGCCGGGAGGCGGCGACGTTACTGGAGCGTGTATGCGGGGAGTGAAACAACAGCACCTGCCCGAGAAAATCTGCGCTGCCTGTGGCCGGCCCTTTCGCTGGCGCAAGAGCCTGGCAAGGACGTGGGACGAGGTCAAATACTGCAGTGACGCCTGCCGGCGTTACCGGGGAAGCGGCGGCAAGCCGCCGCGGAGGAGGTAGCCTGTGCCTGGAGATATGCGCCGCGAATTCAGCGATCGCGAGGAGCTGATCGCCTACCTGGCGGCGGAGTTTCCCGCCGCCGCCGCCGCGAGTGACGCGGTGAGCGCCACCACTGGCGGGCGGCGGGCCGCCGAGGCCCTCCTGGCCACGATGCGCCCGGAGCGCTACGCGGCCACGCGGAACTTCCTCGGCGGCGCAGTTACACGCCTTTCGGCCTACATCCGCCACGGGGTGCTGAGCCTGGCCGAGGTACGCCGGGCGGCGCTGGACGCCGTGGCGCGCCCCGAAGAGGCAGCCAAGCTGATCAACGAGCTGGCCTGGCGTGACTACTGGCAGCGGGTGTATGAAGAGATCGGGGAAGAGATCTGGGAAGATCGCGAACCCTACAAGACCGGCTGGAGCGCCGCCGACTACGCACCGGACCTGCCCGCCGACATTGCGACCGGAACGACGGGCCTGGCCTGTATGGACGCCTTCAGCCACGAACTGGTAGACACCGGCTACCTGCACAACCACGCGCGAATGTGGCTGGCAGCCTACATCGTCCACTGGCGGCGCATCGCCTGGCAGGCCGGGGCGCGCTGGTTCCTCAGCCATCTGCTCGATGGCGACCCGGCCAGCAACAACCTCTCGTGGCAGTGGGTCGCCAGCACCTTCAGCCACAAGCCCTACATCTTCAACCGCGAGAACCTGGAGCGCTACAGCGACGGCGTCTACTGCCGGGCGTGTCCGTTGCGCACCACCTGCCCCTTCGATCAGAGCTACGAGGCGCTGCAAGCAGCGTTGTTTCCCAACGCCCCGCCACCTGCGCCAGCCCCACGGAGGCGCCGATGAACCTCCAACGCCCGATCATCTGGGTTCACGGAGACTGCCTGAGTCCCCGACACCCGGCGCTCATCGCCTGCCCGGAGGCGCCGGCGATCTTCGTGTGGGACGAGGACCTGCTCGCCGCGCGGACCCGGGAGATCGCCCGGAGCCGCTACTCGGGGCAGGTGGCGGTGCTGGAAGGCGCCACCAACGTCTTCTACCACGGGGAGCAGGGTCGCGTCCGCCTCTACCGCGACGAGCGTGGGTTCTTCTCCCGTACCTTCGACGCCGACACGGCCCGCCTGGCGGGGCTGGACCCGCACGCGTTCGTGCAGGACAGCCAGTCCCGCAGCGTGCACCGCGTGGTGCGTGGGCTCCACCTGCG
>CAKZKA010000268.1 GCA_937120965.1 uncultured Chloroflexota bacterium | reverse complement strand
GCCCATATGTTCACCTCAGTCGTCCATGCGGCTGCGCCGCACAACGACAAGATGAAAATGGGTTTTTCTTGGGAGGGCTACGCCCTCCCAAACCCTCCCATCAGGGAGGGGGTTGGGACAACCCGGTTGCCCCTTCTCCCAACCGTGCCCGGGGGCGCCTGACACCCCACCAGGCAGGGGCGTGGGGAACCCCGGGTTTCACCATATGTTCAGGTCAATTATATAGCCATGCAATTAGTAATTATATTGAAATAACTACATTTATGCAAAACCAGGCAGTTTTCGAATTTTTCATACTCATTGGATATCACCTGCTCAAATTATTGAAATCTCAATCGAATGCTGCTAAGATAGGCCCACCACCTGTGAAATCATAACCAGGCTTTAAGCAATGACAGCGTGGTCACGCTTCTGGCAGGACCTTCCAGAGCGTGGCGTGCCGGAGGGCCGGACACCACGCCAGGAAGTAGACAGTGTGCGAGGGATCGCACGGGGAGGAACTATGCGCGACCTGGTCATCATTGGCGGCGGTGCGGCAGGTCAGGCGGCGGCAATGTACGCGCTGGGCAAGGATCTGGATTTTCTGTTGATCTGTGATCACCTCGGCGGGCGAATTGAGCGACCGGCGGCTGTCGAGAAGGATTATCTGGTAGGCAGCATCCTGGTCCACTATGACGGCCCCGACCCCGAAGATGAGGAGCGCGCGTTGATCGGCAGTTCGGCCGTGCATCTTTTCGAGGATCTGTTGCGTTCGCACCAGGAGTTTATGCTCGAGGACCGCGTCAAGGCAGTGCGCCGTGAGGGCGATACGTTCCTGGTTGAAACCCAGCGCTCCGGGCCGATCACGACCGCAAGTGTGATCGTGGCCACCGGGGTGACGCCACGCCGCGACCTGCGACTGAACGGCAGCGCCGGTCTGCTCGCCGACCTGGGCCATAGCACGACGCAGCACGCCGCCGCACTCGTCGGCAAGCGGGTCGTGGTGGTGGGCGATACGCTACAAGCGCTCTACAGTGTAGCCGAGTTCGCCGCGACTGCCCTGCAGGTCTACCTGGTGTTGCCAACCGAGGCGGCAGCCGACCGGGCCGAGGTGCGGCTCCTGCAGCAGCGGCCTAACATCGCTATCTTGCCGGGCTACCAGGTGATCGATGTGGCCGCCGAAGGCGGCACACGGGTGCTGGTGGTTCGGCGGGGCGATGAGGTGAGCCGCCTGGTGGCCGATGTGGCCTTTGCCGACCTGGGTTACGAGCCGGCGAGCGCCGTGGTGCGCGACCTGGGAGTGGTCGGGCCCGGCGGTTTTGTGCAGGTCGATCGCGATGGCGCAACCCGCGTCCCCGGCCTCTTCGCCGCGGGCGATGTGACCCGCCCTGAGGGTGAACAGGTGCTCACCGCCATCGGTGACGGCGCCCGGGCTGCCCGCTGCGCCCATTTCTACCTGTTGACCCGCACCATGCGCGGGAGTGGCCAGAGCGTGGGTATGAGCTGGGGCGCCGAGCAGGACGGTTGAGGCGCTCACCGAAGACACGCAACCCGCGAAGCGGGGAAGGGGTTGGGGAGGGCTAAGCCCTCCCCAACCCCTTTTTGTTACCCGCGGCCCACCCTTTAAGGGCGGGTGCAACGCTGGCACGTTCGGCCCTGCCCTCAGCCCACCACACCCCGAACCGCACCTGGAGTATACTACCCCCGACGACCGTCGTCAGCACCATCGTGGAGTCAGCTATGAGCACACGGGTTCTCATCCTCTCGGCAAGCGTCGGCTCAGGCCACAAAGTCGCCGCCGCCGCTGTCGAGCAGGCCTTTCGCGCTCGCCCGGGAGTGGAAATCCAGAACCAGGACGCGCTGAAACTCACCTCGCGCCTGTATCAGGTTGCCGCTGCCGATGCCTATTTTGCCCTGGTGAAGGATAATCCGTGGGCCGTAGGCTGGCTCTACGACCAGAATGATGAGCCCTTCAAAACCCAGGTCGGGCTGATGAACATTCTGACCATGCTCAACGCCCAGCCCCTGGTGCGCCTGATACAAGACTATGACCCGAACATCACGGTGTGCACGCATTTTATGCCCGCAGCGATGGTGGCTCAGTTGCTCAGCCAGGGACGGCTGCATACCTCGCTGGCGATTGTCACCACCGACTACGATTTTCAGGGGATGTGGCTGAGCCGCGCCTTCAGTCGCTACTTCGTGGCGCAAGACGAGGCGCGCGCCCAGTTGATTGCCCTGGGCATTGATGCGGAGCGGATCACTGTCTCGGGTATTCCGATTGGCCCGGAGTTCAGCGCGCCACTTGACACCGCCGCCATCCGCGAACGCTACCAGCTCCGCAGTGATCTACCCACGCTCCTCGTCTCGGCGGGTGCCTTCGGCGGCGGCCCGGCCCAGGAGATCGTCTCGCGCATTATGCAGATGGAGACACCGGTGCAGACGGTGGTGGTCTGCGGGCGCAATCGCTTGCTGCGCGAGGAGGTGACGGCGCTCACCGCCGGCCAGGCGGATCGGTTCCGCGTGTTGGGGTTCACGCACGAGATGCACGCGCTGATGCGGGTCGCGACGCTGTTCGTCGGCAAGCCGGGGGGGCTGACCTCGGCGGAGTGTATGGCCGCCGGGCTGCCGATGGTCATTGTCAACCCCATCCCTGGCCAGGAGGAGCGCAACAGCGACCGCTTGCTGGAGAACGGCGCCGCGGTGCGCAGTAACTCGCTGCTGACCATTGGCTATAAGATCGACGCGCTGCTGCGTGAGCCGGGACGCATCGAGGCAATGCGCGCCGCAACCACCCGCCTTGCTCGCCCCGATGCGGCACAGGTGGTGGTCGAGACACTGCTGGCCGATACGTTGGAGCCGTTGCACTTCAGCCGGGCCGAGCGGCAACAGATCCTGGCCGTAGCCCGGGGTGAAGCCGAACCCGACTCAGCGCCAGCGCCCTCCGAGGAAGGCATCGCCCTGTTCAACGATGAGACCGGCGTCTACCTCGGCGAGATCACAGCGCAGCAGCTCCAGTTCCTGATTGACCACCTGGAAGAGGAAGGTCCTGACGATGTAACCTACTACCTTGATGCGCCCACCCTGGCCTTCCTGGCCAGCCGCGGCGCCGACGCCGACCTGGTTGCGACCCTGCGCGCCGCGCTGGCGCCTCAGGGCCACGTGGAACTGCGCTACGTGCGCCCCGGCGAGACGTGATTACCCCTCTCTTCAGCTTCGCTGAGGTGAACATAGCCCGCCCGCGGGAGGGTTTGGGAGGGCGCGCCCTCCCAGGAAACAACCCGCCAGCGGGGAGGGTGAAGATAAGGGCATGCGGTTGTCATTGCGGCACTTCGACCACATGGTTTGCATCCGCTTCCTCGCGGGCATCGCTCTGGAGACGGTCGCGCCCGGCCCGTTTCGCGGCATACATCGCTTTGTCGGCGCGGTGCAACAGCGTTTCGCTACTATCACCGGGCCGGTAAGCAGCCACGCCGAAGCTGGCGCTGATCGAAGTTGGGAAATCGCCAATACCTTTGAGCGCCACGCGCACCCGTTCGAGAGCGCTAAGCGCCTGCTTCAGGCTCGTGTGCGGCAGCAGCACGCAGAACTCCTCGCCGCCCCAGCGTCCGAAATAATCAATCAGGCGCAGGTTTGCGCGCACCATCTGGCCGATGGCGCATAGCACCTGGTCGCCGACGGTATGACCGTACTGGTCATTGATGCGCTTGAAATGATCCACATCGAACAAGCAGACGCAGAAGGGATGCCCGTGGCGTTCCGCTTCAGCGATCAGCCGCTGCAAATCGCGGTAGAGCTGGCGACGATTGGGGAGCCCGGTCAGCCCATCGGTGAAGGCGATGATCGCCAGAAGCTCGTATTCTGTGTGGATGCGGGTCAGCCGGCTGCGGTGGCTCGCCAGGATGAACATGAAGGCCAGGAACATACCGGCAAGGGTGTAGATCTGGATGATCTTCGCTCCACTCCCGTCATCGAGACCGTAGGACTGCCACTCGACTATCTGGGCGCCGACGATGGCGAACGACAGGGCATAGACCCCCAGGGCAAGCGCCACACCGCGCCGGGAGGCATAGAAATGGATCGCCAGGGTGCAGGTGGCCAGTAGAAACCAGATATCGTCGCCATAGGTTTCGGCCAGCACCCGGGCCGGCGCAGGGTTGAACAGCGCCGGGATGATGCTGTTGAACGCCAACGACTGGAAAATGAAGAAGAAGAGCATACGCTTTTCGAGCCGGTCAATCGGAGCACGCTGCCGGGCCAGTTGCCAGAGAATAACCACGGTGAAACCGGCCAGCAGGATGTGGTTGAGAACGTAGATCGCCCGAACGATGTACGGCGTGGCAGCATCAACCAGGAGCGTATACTGCGCATAGAGGACCACCAGGAGGCCGAGGGTTCCTGCGACGCGGTAGATGTGCCGGCGCAGTGTTTCAAACGAATGGCGTTCCTGGTCTATGTAATCAATCATACCTGGCTCGCCCTAATTGGAGGGTGCAACATCTACCGACTCAGAGTACCACGACGCCGGCGCCAGGAAGGCGTTGCATCCGGCAACGTCCAGAGCTGATGCAACGTCGTTGGGACAAGCCCGGAACTCCACCGCCGGAGGCGGAGGTTGCTCAAGCCCTGCCCCTCCCTCACCGTCCCCCATCGCGCATCACCGCAACGCCGACGGCGTTCAGATGCGCCACACCTGGTCTACACATGCAAATCTGCAATCTGCAATTGCCCCAGACGTTCCAGCATCAGGCCATAGGCGCGCTGCGCCTTCCGAAAACTCGACAGACGGAAGAACTCGTCGGGGGAGTGCTGACGTTCATCCAGCAGACCAAAGCCAAAACTGGTCGGGTACACCCCCAGGTGCTCGTGGAACAGCGTGCAGATTGGAATCGAGCCGCCGCTCCGCACTACATACGGCTCGCGCCCGTACAGTTCCCGTAGCAACGCGCGGGCGGCGCGGTTGCCAGGATCATCCTCAGGCACCAGGTAGGGTTTCGCCATCGAGGTGGATGGCGTGACGCTAACGGAGACGCCGGGCGGAGTGTGGCGCTCCACGTGGGCCTGCAGGAGGCGCAGGATAGTCGCCGGGTACTGGTCAGGCACGAGACGACAGGTGATCCTGGCGTGCGCCGTGCTCGGCAGCACCGTTTTCACCCCCTCGCCCTGAAACCCGCCCCAGATGCCGTTCACTTCCAGCGTTGGCCGGACCCAGTTGGCTTCGAGTGGGGTATAGCCCGCCTCGCCGAAGGTGGCGGGGATGGCCAGTTCAGCCTTGAGCGCTTCAATGTCAAAGGGCACCGCGGCGATCCGCTGGCGTTCCTCGGCACTGAGCGGGCGCACGGCGTCGTAGAAGCCCTCGACGGTGATCACGCCATCGGCGCCGCGCATTGAGCTGAGAAGCATCACCAGAGCGTGGATAGGGTTCATCACTATGCCGCCGTAGCTGCCGCTGTGCAGGTCCATCCTTGGGCCAGTGACATCGATCTGCAGCGCACAGAGGCCACGCAGCCCCACCAGGAGCGCCGGCTCGGTTTCGCTGTACTGGCCGCCATCGGCGTTGAGCACCATGTCGCAAGCCAGCAGATCCTTGTGCGCCGCCAGGAACAGCCCGATCTGCGGGCTGCCAATTTCCTCCTGCCCCTCGAAGAAGACCTTGACGTTGATCGGCAATGCGCCCCCGGTTCGCATCAGCGCTTCGAGCGCCAGGAGCGGCGCCAGCATATTGCCCTTGTCATCCGAAGCGCCGCGCGCGTACACCCGACCATCGTGGACATACGGCTCGAATGGCGGATGGGTCCACAGTTCAAGCGGATCTACCGGCTGCACATCGAAGTGGCCGTAGATCAACACAGTCGGCTTGCCCGGAGCGTGGAGCCAGTCGGCGTAGACCACCGGGTGGCCGCCCGTGGGCAGGATCTGCGCGTGTTCGAGGCCGGCGAGCGAGGCGCGCATCGCCACCCACTCAGCGGCGCGCTGCACATCGGGGGCATGGGCCGGAATGGCCGAAATGCTCGGAATGCGCAAAAACTCTACCAATTCATCCAGAAAGCGTGACTGGTGGGCGTCGAGGTACGTCTCCCAGGCAGACATGGCGTATAC
Organism: uncultured Chloroflexota bacterium; assembly: GCA_937120965.1. Classification (GTDB taxonomy): domain Bacteria; phylum Chloroflexota; class Chloroflexia; order Chloroflexales; family Chloroflexaceae; genus JACAEO01. The sequence goes on along the minus strand of CAKZKA010000268.1, from coordinate 9,289 downwards.
TACTCCTTGTGCAATTCGACAGCTTATCAGCGCCAGACAACTCAGCGGGGGATTGGGTTTCATTATAGTAGCAGATCTAACGTGAACATAGCCTGCCCGCGGGAGGGTTTGGGCGTAGAGACGCGGCGGCGCCGCGCCTCTACGCCCTCCCAGGAACCAATCCGCCAGCGGGGAGGGTTTGGGAGGGCTGCGCCCTCCCAAGAACAAATATTTTCATTCTGGCGTTGTGCGGCGCAGCCGCATGACCGTCTAATCTGAAATGGTACCAACCTATGCTCAACACCCTGGCCCAGCCCGCAGCCGCCGATGTGACGCGGCAGGCCGCTGTCATTGCCGCTCTGAGCGCCACGATCGGCGCCAATGTGCTCGCCAACAGTCTGCCGCTCAACGGGCAAACTACCGGCGAGGTGGCCGCCCGTTTCCCGCTGCTGATTATTCCCGCCGGTTACACCTTCAGCATCTGGGGGCTGATTTACGCGGGCCTGATCGGCTACGCCGTCTATCAGGCGCTGCCGCGACAACGTGACAACGAGCGCCTGCGCCGCATTGCCTGGCCCTTCGTGGTTAGTTGTGCCGCCAATGTGGCCTGGTTGCTGCTGTGGCACTACAACCGCTTCGGGCTGACCCTGGGGGCGATGGTGGGATTGTTGCTGGCGCTGATTACCATTGATGTGCGGCTCGGTCAGACGCGCGGCCCCTGGGTCGAGCGTCTGCTGGTGCGGCTGCCCTTCAGCATCTACCTGGGGTGGGTGAGTGTGGCCACAATCATCAATGCGGCGGTGAGCCTCTATGCCGCGGGCTGGGAAGGCACCCCCGCGAGCCGCGAGGCGTGGACCGCGGGGCTGCTAAGCCTGGGCGCGGCCCTGGGCGCCACCCTCGGCGTGAGCCGTGGCGATCCCGCCTTCCCTGCGGTGATTGCCTGGGCCTTTGCGGGGGTTGCCGCCCGGCAAGCCGGCGCCCCTCTGGTGGCGCCCGTAGCTTGGGCCGCTGCCGCAGCGGCGCTGGTCACGGCGCCGATGGCGTGGCTGCGCGCCTATCGCCACCGGGCGCACGCCTGAGGTGAACGTGGGGAACCCGGGGTTCCCCACCTGCGGTGAGCCTGTCAAACCGCACCCCTGCCTGCGGGGTGGGAGGCCCTCCCAGAAACAACCCGCCAGCGGGGAGGGTTTGGGAGGGCCACGCCCTCCCAAGAACACATATGTTCATTCTGGCATTGCGCGGCGCAGCCGCATTGCAGCGCCGGGCGAGCCGATCACGCCTCGGGTACCAGTTCGCCGTCCGGTTGGGGAATGCTCAACGTCTGGGCATGCGGCGCGGGGGGTTGCAACGCCGTTGCCAGCACTTCATCGAGTGTTTCGACGGCCACAAATGTGAGTTCATCGAAAATCGCCCGCGGCAGGTCGTCCAGATCAATCAGATTGCGCCTGGGCAGAATGATCGTCCTGATCCCCGCCCGATGGGCGCCAAGGGCCTTCTCTTTGATCCCGCCGATGGGCAATACCCGCCCACGCAGCGAGATCTCGCCAGTCATAGCCACGTCGTCGCGCACCAACCGGCCAGTCGCCGCCGAGACCAGCGCCGTTGCAATGGTGATGCCGGCTGAGGGGCCATCCTTTGGCACGGCGCCCGCGGGCACATGCACGTGGAGGGCGTGGGTCTCAAAGAAGCGTGGATCGATGCCCAGGGCGCGCGCCCGCGCGCGGACGTAGGTGAGCGCCGCTTCGGCGCTCTCGCGCATCACCTCACCGAGTTGCCCGGTGATCTTCAACTCGGGCTTCCCCTCAACCGCGATTGCTTCCACAAAAATAATATCGCCGCCCACCGGCGTCCAGACCAGGCCGGTGGCCACGCCTGGCTGGTCAATGCGCTCCTGAGCCTCGTTGTAGAAACGCGGGCGACCCAGGGCCTCACGCACAAAGGCCACATCAACCACGACCGGAGTCGCCAGCGGTGGCGGTGTGTCATGCGCTCCATCGCGCTGCTCCGGCATCGTCGCGTCCGGCGCTGCGTCCGTCGCCTCCTGGCCCTCCTCGGCGATCTTTCGCACCACCTTCCGCAGCACGGCGCCGATGTTGCGCTCCAGATTGCGCACGCCAGCCTCGCGGGTGTAGTCGTTGATGATGGCCCGGATAGCCCCTTCCTCGATCACCACCTCGGCGGGGCGCAGCCCGTTGGCGCGCTGTTGCCGCTCGATCAGGTGGCTCTGGGCGATACGCACCTTGTCGTCCTCGATGTACCCCGAGAGTTCGATCACCTCCATCCGGTCGCGCAGGGCCGGTGGCACGGTATCCCAGTTGTTGGCGGTGGCGATGAACAGCACCTTACTCAGATCGAAGGGCAGATTGAGATAGTGATCGGTAAAAGTATGATTCTGCTCCGGGTCGAGCACTTCGAGCAGGGCCGCCGCGGGGTCGCCACGGTAGTCGCTACCGAGCTTGTCAATCTCATCGAGGAGCATAACCGGGTCAGCGGCTCCGGCGCGGCGCAGCTCCTGGATGATCCGGCCCGGCTGCGAGCCGATGTAGGTGCGGCGAAAGCCACGTAGCTCGGCCTCATCGCGCACACCGCCCAGGCTCATACGCACAAAACTGCGCCCGAGAGCCCGCGCGATGCTCTGGCCCAGGCTGGTCTTACCCACGCCGGGCGGCCCGACAAAGGCCAGGATCGGCTCGCGGCCCGCGCGTCCGCCATCTTCACCCAGCGCCGCCCGGCGCTGCCGCACCGCCAGGTATTCGAGGATGCGCTCCTTGACCTTCTGTAGTCCGTAGTGGTCCTCATCCAGAACCTGGCGCGCATAGGCCACGTCTATTGCATGACCGGTCTGCTTGCCCCAGGGCAACTCGGCGACCCATTCGAGGTAGGTGCGCACCATCTGGTACTCGGGCGAACTGGCGTTGATGCGTTCGAGACGCAGCAGTTCCCGCTCGGCCTCTTTGCGCGCCACCTCGGGCAGATTGGCCGCCGCCAGTTTCTCGCGCAGGTCCTCGAGTTCAACCGCCTCGGGGCTATCCTCACCCAGCTCCTTCTGAATGGCCCGCAACTGCTGGCGCAGGTAGAACTCGCGCTGCTGCCTGGCTGAACTCTCCTGCACTTCCTGACGCAACCGGGCCTGCACTTCGAGCAGGGCCAGTTGCTTGCGATAAAACTCGCGTACCCGGGTCAGCCGCTCAACCACATCGAACGTACTCAACAGCTCCAGCCGTTCGCTGTAGGTGTAATCGGGCGAATAGCCGGTATTGTCGGCGAGGTGGCCCGGGTCGTCGATCGAGCGCACGTAGTTGCGGATCTCCTGGGTCACGCCGGGCCGCAGGTCGAGCACCGCATCGACGGCGGCGTGGACCTCGACCATCAACTGTTCGAGTTCCGGGGTGCGCTCGAACACATCGGGGCGCCGGGTAAAGCTGAAGCGCGGATAGGGCGAACGCTGGACCTCTTCGCCCAGCTCCACCCGCACCAGACCGCGCACCACAATGCCACTGGCGCCGCCGGGGAGCAGCCCCGACTGCTCGATGCGCGCCTCGACGCCAACGTGGAAGAGCTGCTCGGCCAGCGGAGCGCCACTCTCGGCGTCGAGGCGCCGGGGCGCCAGGAGCACCAGGCGGTTGCTCTTCAGCGCCGCCTCGGCCGCAGCTTCGTTCTCGCTGTCGAGGGTCAGGCTGATCACGGTATACGGAAAGACGACCGCGCCCTCGAGCGCAATCAACGGCAACGTCTCGGGGGCGGGCCGGGGTTCGTGGAGGGGTTCGTTGGCCTCACTCATACGCTCAAGCTCCTGGTATGAACACGGGGAAACCGGGTTTCCCCATGCCCCTCCTGAGAGGAGGATTTGGGAGGGCGCAGCCCTCCCGAGAGGATCGCTGCGCATTCCTGTGATGCGCAGCGAAGCCGCAAGGGGCCTGACATTGCGGAAAGGTGTTCCGCGCTGCAATTATTATGGAATTGGCAGGCGATAGTGTCAACGGCAGGAGCGCGCGCGCATACCGGTTCTAGCGTAATGTTAATAGAGTGCTTCGCCCGACGGTGGTGGCCTGACGCTGCTCTCCGGCGGCGCGAAGCCCGCTCGGGCTCCCCGCCGGACAAGGTTTAAGTTCAGCCCTTGCAGGAACATCGCTTTGCATGATGCGTTGTGCGGCGCAGCCGCGAGGGTGTCTGGTATAATCTTCGTCAGAGATACCTGCGCGGCGTAGCCGCGCAATCCCGGAACGAACATACTTGTTCCTGGGAGGGCGCAGAGGCGCGGCGGCGCCGCGCCGCTACGCCCAAACCCTCCCTACAGGCAGGGGTGTGAGGAAACCGGGTTTCCCCACAGGTTCAGGTCAGGAACGCAGCGATGCCAAAACCTATCGTCGCCATCGTTGGCCGGCCCAACGTTGGCAAATCAACCTTTTTTAACCGCCTGATCGGCGAGCGCCGGGCCATCGTCGAAGATGTGCCGGGCACAACCCGCGACCGGCTCTACGGCGCGAGTTTCTGGAACGGGCGCGACTTTACGGTGGTGGATACCGCGGGGCTCCTCTTCGGCCCTGAAGAGGCCGGCCTGCCCGAGAGCGAACTGCAACGCCGCACCCGCGAACAGGCGCGCCGCGCGATTGACGAGGCCGACACGGTCATCTTTCTAGTAGACGGGCGCGAAGGGTTGACCGCTGCCGACGCCGAAGTGGCTGAGATCCTCCGCCCCATAGCCAGACGGGTGGTGCTGGCGGTCAATAAGTGCGACAACCCCGAACGCGCCCTGAACGCAGTCGAGTTTTACGCCCTCAACCTGGGCGACCCCATTCCGATGAGCGCCTTCCACGGCCTGGGCACCGGTGATGTGCTCGACCGGGTGGTTGAGACGTTTCCGCCCCTCGAAGCCGAACGTGAAGAGACCCCTCACCTGCGCGTCGCGATTGTCGGGCGGCCCAACGTCGGCAAGTCGAGCCTGCTCAACAAGCTCATCGGCGAGGAACGCAGCGTGGTCTCGGCCGTGCCCGGAACCACCCGTGACACGCTTGACACCACGATTATGTTCCACGGCGAGCCGGTGACACTGATCGATACCGCCGGCATCCGCCGCGCCGGGCGCATCGAACGGGGCATTGAGAAGTATTCGGTGCTGCGCACCCTGCGCGCCATCGAGCGCTGCGATGTGGCCCTGCTCCTGATCGATGCTACCGACGGCGTTACCGCCCAGGACACCCACATCGCCGGGATGGTGCTCGAAGCTAAAAAGGGCATCGCGCTGGTCGTGAACAAATGGGATCTGATCGCGAAGGACAGTCATACCTACACGGCCTTCGAGCGCCAGGTGCGCGAGGCCTTCAAGTTTGTGGACTACGCGCCAATTGTCTTCATTTCGGCGCTCACCGGGCAACGGGTCAGCCGGCTGTTGGAGGTTGCCCGCGAGATCGGGCGCAACCGCAAGAAGCGCGTGCCCACCGCCGAGCTGAACGAGTTTCTCCGCGATGCGGTGCACGATCAGCCGCCCATGGCAACCCGGAAGGGTGCGCATTTGCGCCTCTATTACGCCGTTCAGCCCCAGGTCGATCCCCCCGTGTTTCTCTTCTTCGCCAATGATGGCTCGCTGGTCCACTGGTCCTACGCGCGCTACCTGGAGAACCGGCTGCGCGAGCGCTACGGCTTTGAAGGCACCCCGATCGTGATCGTCTTCCGCACCCGCGAGCGGAAGGAAGATTAGTGGCGCGTCCAGCGCGTCACGGGTCATGCTGAGCACAGCCGATCGGCCGGGACCCTGGGCTTTGCTCAGGATGACGTGGAACGTGCCGGATGCGCCAGTCTATACCAATTACCGTTGATGATGCCGCATTGCTTAAAGCGGTTTCAGGCGTTGTGCTGCCCAGTGTGGCAATTCACAATCCAAAATCTAAAACCAAAATTAGTCGTCCAGCGGCTGAAGCCCGGCCAGTATCGTCTGGCGCTGCGGCTCGAGGAAGGGCGGCAGGATCACCGTTTCGCCGAGGGTCGCTTCGTCTTCATCCACTGCAAAGCCCGGCCCATCGGTGGCAAGCTCAAACAGCACGCCGTTCGGCTCGCGGAAATAGAGGCTGCGAAACCAGTAACGGTCCACTTTGCCGCTGTTCGGTACGCGCATGGTCCGCAACCGCTCGGCCCAGTCCTCGTAGTGGTCGTCGGGCGCGCGGAAGGCCACGTGGTGCCCCCCCCCTGCGCCCGGACGAGCCGGCGGCAGATCGGGCTGCTCGGCCACGTGCAACTCGGCGCCCGGCCCCCCCGGCCCCATAGCATACACGTATACCGTGTGGCGGGGATGCTCCGGGTGAGCGTACTGCCGCTCCAGACGCATATTCAGCACCTGCCGCAGCACCACATCGGTGGGCCGCAGGTCGGGCACGCTCATAGTGATCGGCCCCAGGCCCCGGATCTGATAGGCTGGCGGCACCGGACTGCGCTCCCACGGGTGCGCCTCGCCATGCGCCCCGTCGTCAATCAAGGTCAGGCGTTGCCCCTCGGGGTCCTCGAAATCCAGCCTCAGGCGCCCATCGTGTTCGACCAGCGGCCCGGCAGTGACACCGGCTTCGTTCAGGTGTTCGCTCCACCAGCTCAGGGCCTCCCGCCCCGCTACCCGCAACGCCGTGCGGGTAATCGCCCGCGTGCCCCGTTGCTCGGGCGGAACCGGCCAGTCGAAGAAGGTCAGATCCGTGCCGGGCGTGCCCCTGGCGTCGGCGTAGAACAGGTGGTAGGCGCTAACGTCGTCCTGATTGACGCTGCGTTTGACCAGGCGCATGCCAAGGATGCGGGTATAAAAGCGATAATTCTCGCGGATGCGCGCCGATATGGCGGTCAGATGGTGGATGCCTTGCAGGTTCATGTTCCTCTCCTCTGGAGCCGCGCCAGCAGGCGCTCGGCCGGCCAGGTATTCACCACGCGCGCTGCGGGGGCCCAGCCACGCCGGGCCGTAAGCACGCCCAGGCGGGTCCAGCCCAGTTCGTCGGGATGGTGCGCGTCGCTGTTGATCGCCAGATCGACGCCCAACTCGAGCGCCCGGCGCACATGGGCCGCATCCAGATCGAGGCGTTCGGGGCCGCTGTTGATCTCCAGGATGGCGCCATGCTCAGCGGCGGCGCGGAACACCGCTTCCATATCCAGGTCAGCGCCGGGGCGCCGGTTGAGGATGCGCCCGGTGGGGTGGCCAATAATGTCCACGTGCGGATTGGCGATCGCCCGGAGCAGTCGGGCGGTGATGTGCTCGCGTGGCTGGCGCAGGCTCACGTGGAGCGAGGCCACCACCAGGTCGAGCATAGCCAGCGCCTCGTCGGGCAGGGCCAGGCTGCCGTCAGGTGTTATGTCTACCTCAACCCCGTGGAGCACGCGAAACGACGAGCCTCGCGCCGCCCATTCGGCATTGACCGCGGCCACTTCGGCGGCCTGCTCGCGCAGCCGGGCAGCGTCGAGGCCGCCGGTCAGGCCCAGATAGGCGCTATGATCGGTGATGGCGATGTAGCGCAGCCCACGCGCGGCCGCGGCGGCGGCCATATCGGCAATCGTTGCGCGGCCATCACTCCAGCGGCTATGCATGTGCAGATCGGCCAGCAACGCCTCCGGCGGGATCAGGTCCGGCAGGCGTCCGGCGGCAGCCGCCTCGAACTCGCCCGCGTCCTCCCGTAACTCCGGAGGGATCCACGGCAACCCCAGGGTGGCATAGACCTCTTCCTCGGTCGCGCAGGTGATCAGCGAGCCATCGGGGCAGGCAAAGCCCTGTTCAGAGAAGCTGTAGCCACGCTCCTGCGCCAGCCGGCGCAGGTGAATGTTGTGCTCTTTGCTGCCGGTGAAGTGCTGGAGGGCGCTGCCCCAGCGCTCCGGCGCCGCCACCAGCAGATCGGCCCGCAGGCCGCTGTGGAGCAGCACCGAGGCTTTCACCTCCCCTTGCCCGAGCACGCGCGCCACCTGCGGCAAGGCCACAAAGGCGGCGGTTACCGCTGCCGTATCCTCGGCGGCCGCCAGCAGGTCAATATCCCCGACAGTCGGCCGCCCGCGCCGCAGACTGCCGGTGTAGGCCAGGCGTGGCACGGTGGGCAGCGCGGCGCGCAACTCGGTCAGCAGCAACTCGGCCGTGGCCAGAGCCGGACCGAGCAGGGTGCGCTGCTCACCCCCATGCAGCGCAGCCAGCCCCTGACGGATACGTTCCTCGCTCTTCGGGCCGAACCCCTTGAGCGTCCGCAGCCTGCCATCCTCTACCGCCAGCCGCAGATCTTCCAGGCTGGCAATCCCCAGCTCCCGGTACAACCGACCCGCCCGCATCGGACCGAGATCGGGCACCCGCAGGATATCGAGCACGCCGTCGGGCACCTCGGCCCGGAGCCGCTCGGCGAGCGGCAGGGTCCCGGTATCGAGGATCACGCCGATCTTCTCGGCAATGGTTTTGCCGATCCCGGGGATCTCCTCCAGAGCGCCACGGGCGCGGTAATCCGCCAGTGGCATCGGCAGGTCAGCAATCGCCTCGCCCGCTCGCCGGTAGGCCAGCACGCGAAAGCGATCCTCGCCGAGGATTTCCATACGGTCGGCAATCTCCAGAAAGATGTCCGCAACGTCGCGGTTCGAGAGGGCCGGGGGCATCGCCATATGCCTTCCCCTGCTGCAAACCCCTGTGCAGACCGCGCAGGTCTTGATGACTCGTGCGGCCTTTTGTATGCTACCACGTTTCGGGAGCGAAAGAGAGGATGCAGGGCGCCTGTTCAGATTCGGGGTAAGGCGCCACCCCGGTGCGCGCGGGCGTCCCACCCGCAATCGGCCCCAAACCCGGGTTTTCAGGTTCGTTCTGAGGTGAAAATAGCCCGCGCGGGAGGGTCTGGGGGGGTGAAACCCTTTGAAGGGTTTCACCTGCTCTGGAATGGGCTTCCTGGGACGCGGGGGGGAAATGGGCCAACGAATGGGAAACGAATGAACGAATGCGCAAGGTGTGCCTGACTCTGAGGTGAACAGAGCCCGCCCGCGGGAGGGTTTGGGAGGGTGCAGCCCTCCCAGGAAACAACCCGCCCGCGGGCGGGTTTGGGCGTAGTAGGGGCGCGGCGGCGCCGCGCCCCTACATCTTTTTAAGAACATATGTTCTCATACCGGCGGTGTGCGCCACGCGCATAACCGTCTGAGGTGAACATAGCCCGCCCGCGGGAGGGTTTGGGAGGGTGAAACCCTCCCAGGAAACAACCCGCCCGCGGGAGGGTTTGGGAGGGCGCAGCCCTCCCAGGAAACAACCCGCCCGCGGGAGGGTTTGGGAGGGCTGCGCCCTCCCAAGAAAAACCCATGTTCATCTTGTCGTTGTGCGGCGCAGCCGCAT